>CASFWS010000118.1 GCA_949298295.1 uncultured Bacillota bacterium
CCCGGCGACCTGAGCGTCATAGAAGAGGGCGCCCTCCTCCTCAACGGGACGAAGGCCGGCTATCTCCTCGATGCCTATTTCGACCTTTCCTTCCCCTGCACCGGGGCAGAACTTACCCTCGATAGCCTCGGCCGGGTCACGGCCATCGACTTCCTTTCCTTGCCGCGGGAAGGCGGGATCGATTTGACCGGCACCGGAAGCTACCTGAACATTGAGACGACCCTGTCCGCCAGCGTGGAATTCTCTTATTCCGTCCCCGCCCTCAGCCACCTCGAGCCCCTTTCCTTTGAGAACCCGGGCCTCGATGCGGCCCTCGAAGGGATGGGCGACAACTACACGATCCTAGCGACGAGCAACTACGCGACTTCGGACGCCATCGTTTACCGGACCTCGAGCGACACCTACGTCCACCTCGACGCCGGGCGGCCCTATCCGGTCGAAGGCGACCTTCTCTACCGCGAGCGCTCCGGCATCTACATGTGCTACGTCTACGACGGCTCTTCCTTCTCGATGTCGGGCGGGCTTGTCCAAAGCACCGCCGACTTCCTCCCCGACTTCGAGACGGTCATGAGCGAGCAGTACCGCGAGGAAAGCGAAGGGACCTATGTCCTCGACGAGGCGGCGGTCAGCTTCAATAGCGCCGTCCTCATGCCTGAGGCCCTCGTAAGCTACTTTGCTAGCGACGGGCTAAGCGCCTACGTCAACCTCGGCGTCGACGGGAAAGTCTCGACCATCGGCTGCTCTTATGGCATCGCGGGCCTCGAGACGACGGTGACGACGAGCTATGGGAACTACGGGACGACGACCCTTCCTGATTGGCTCGATCTAGCCTCCATCTAACGAAAGGAGATGCTGAACATGAAAAAGAAATACGTCCTTTCTTTCCTTCTTTGCGGGCTCCTCGTGGCCTCCTGCACCGACCCGGCCGCTTCCTCTTCTTCCTCTTCTCGGGAAGAAGTAAGCAGCGACTCTACTTCCTCTTCCTCCTCGGAAGGGGAAAGCCCGAGCCTTCCTTCTTACGACGAAGGGAGCGAAGCCGCCCAGAAGGCCGTCGCCTCCCTCCAGCGGCGGAGCCACAAGATCCACGTCGACTTCCAGACCTACGTCGAGCGTAACAGCACCGTCGAGCTCGGCATCTATAGCGGGAGAATCTACGACATCGCCTTCGGCTACGGGGAAGATCCCGAGGACATCGGCTATTCCTCGAGCAGCACCCTCACCTATTGCGACATCCTGATGGACGAAGAAGGCAACCAGAACCTCGTCGAGAGCACCCGTTACACGATCACCGATCCACTTGCCACCTATTTCCGGGCTGAGGATGGGACGATTACCCGGGAAGCCCTCACCGTCGAAAATACCGTCCAGTACGCGACGATGGCCGAATATGACGAGGATACCGGCATCTATACCCCCTACGCCTTCGAGGATATGTACAAGAACCCGTGGGACTACATCCGCCCGAGCGACCTCTACGAGGATAGTGGCAAGCTCTACCTCAGCAAGGAAAAGGCCGACTTCCTCGTCGATTGCTATGGCGGCTCGGCGACCAACTGGGTCGAGACTTGCGAAGTCCTCCTTAGTGAGGAAGGCGAGGTCGAAAGCCTTGTCTTCACCATCCCCGACGAGGTCGGGGAACGCTACACCCGGCGCTGCACGGCCGAGGTGAGTTATAGCAGCTGGGGCGAGGAAACCGTTCCCCACCTTGCGCCGCTGACCTACGATAACCCCGATCTTGAAGCGGCCCTCCTAGCGACGGCCGATTACGAGAACTTCACCTACCGGAAGTCCTTCGACGAGTCCGACTACACCGAACAGTGGGGGACCGGCACCTATTACTACGACTGCTACTACACCCCGACCCGGGCCTACTACAACTACAACGGCGAGGACCTTTCGGCGGCCGACGAGACGACCGCCGTCTCGATCGAGACCCACTATCTCGCCGACTATGAGGAAGAAGACGACCTCTTTTACGTCTATACCTTCACCTTCAACGACCGCCTCGGCTGGAGCTGGAGCCCGGTCAGCCTCTCCTCGTCCACCCTTTACACGGTCGAGGACTTCTCCGGTCTCGGCCCGACGATGTATCTGGTAAGCCCCGAGCTCTTCGCCCAGGACGAGGAAGACCCCTATACCTACACGGCGATGGCCGCCGTCTCGGGGATGGGCACCTACTTCGACAACCAGATGGCTGGTTGCCATAGCGAGGCCCTTGCCACCTCGACGACGGAAGTGATCATCCACCTCGATCCGGAGGCGGAGACCCCGACCATCAAGAGCATCGAGACCGGCTTCACCATCCTCGGCGTCGAGCAGAAGCTCACCTTCACGCTCTCGGACATTGGGACGACTTCGATCCCGGCGAGCGCCGATTACCCGAACGCCTAATTTCTACACTCATGCGAGGGGGAACGCTTGGCGCTTTCCCCCTCTTTTCGTTGATAAAGCCGGCTTGGGCGCTATCCTAGGCCGCAGGAGCACACATGAAAAAGACTTGGCTTCCATTCTCCCTCGGCCTCCTACTGGCCCTTCTTTCCTGCGGGGGGACGGGCGCTTCCTCCTCTTCCCATGACGGCTCGTCTATGGAGGACTCTTCCTCCTCGAGCGCGGGCGGAAGCTCCTCTTCCGAGATTTCTTCTTCCTCCAGCCCGGATTCCTCTTTGGAGGGTTCTTCCTCAAGCTCGAGCGAGCCTCTAGGCGAAGAAAAGGCCATCGACCTCACAGGGGAAAGCGACGAATACGCCTCCCGCCCGGGAGCCGGTCTCCAGGGGGACTTCTCCCTCATGGAGATCATCGGGACCGACATCTATTACCTTTCCGCGAGCTCCTCGCGCGCGGAAGAAGGGTCGATTCTCCTCATGGAAGAGGGAGCCCTCTTCCAAAACGCGACCGACCTCGTCAATATCTCTTCCTTCCGCCTCGTCTACGAGCTTTCTGCCGGAGCTGAGGCCTCTCTCGCCTTCGGGAACGGGGAAAGCGACTACGTAAGCTTTGCGCTTCCTTCTTCGGGCATCATCGACATCGAAGAAGGAACCGACATAGGGCCCGGCTATTCCCATTTCCGCCTCCGCCTTTCCCGCGGGACCCTTTCCTTGAAGGAGGTCCATATCGCCTTCACGGAGGAAGAGGAACCCTTCAACGTTTCCTTGAGCGTAAGCCTCCTCGAGGAGCGGGCCGACGTCGGGAGCCGCCTTTCCGACCTCATTGGCGGGGTCTATCTCGAAACGAGCGAGCACGTTAGCCGCCTCCTCGAAAGCGGCTATGAAGCGGTTGGGACCCTCAACGGGAAGGATATTGCCCTCGATACCGTCTTCGCTGAGGAGGACGAGGGCCTTCTTAGCTTCCGTCTCGCCTATCAGGGCCTGTCCCTAGCCTCAATACCCTCAGCCTCTACCCGGGCGAAAGCTATTCCTTCTCCTACGAAACGGAGCCGGTGAGCTACGATCCCTCCCTCGTGGAGACCTCTTCGAGCGACCCCGAGATCCTCAAAGTCGAGGGAAGCCGGGTAACCGCCCTCCGTTCCGGAACGGCGAATGTCCTTATTTCGGCCGGGGAGAAGGTAGCGAGCATCGCCGTCGAGGTCCTTTCCTCTCCCTACGCGAGCGTTTCGCCGATTTCCTACACGGCCAGCGACTATTCGGCGAACTTCGCTCCCTCGAGCGGCGAGCAGAAGGTCCTCATCGTACCGATTTCCCTTGCCGGGAATCCGACTTACAGCTGGACGAACGAGGAACTCGCCCAGGTCGAATACAACATCTTTGGGGAAGATAACGAGTGGTCGCTCGTCAACTATTACGAGCGGGCCTCCAACGGCCGCCTCCGCGTGAGCGGGGAAGTCTATGGGAGCCTCGAATCGATGTACGAGGCATCCTACACCGAGTCCGAGCTCAACTACGACACGAGCGGCACCCGCCTTTATGCGATGCTCGAGGATTGCGTCAGCTGGCTCTCCGAGCAAGAGGACCTCGATCTCGATAGCTACGATAGCGACGACGACGGGCATGTCGACTCCATCCATTTCATCGTCGACGGTTCCGACCACAATGACGGCTACTCGGGCATCTG
>CASFWS010000119.1 GCA_949298295.1 uncultured Bacillota bacterium
TGAGGGAATAGCTGACCGCCAGCTCGCGGTCGGCCGCCCGGTCGACCTCGAGCCAGCCGGCGTCCTTGAACTGGTTGATCTTGGCGAGGGCCTTGCTTCGGACGTCCTTGCCGCTGATCGATACCCCATCGGCGATTTCCATGAGGGGGAACGCCTTCTTCGATATGTAGTCCGTGAGGCGGCGGACGAGTTCCTCCCTCCCGATCGAAAGGCGGACCTCGCGGCCGTTATAGAGGCTCTGGATATAGGAGAGCAGCTCGTAGTTGGCCCGGCGGTCCGTCCGGTTGAAGACCGAGAAGAGACGGGAGGAGACGACATCAAAAAGGTTTGCCATTGGCAAAATGATACCCCAAAAGGGGCCGCGCGCGAGATAGAAACTTCTCTTTGTTTCCTCTTTGCCCCATAGGAGGGGCGCTCGGAAGAGGAAAAGGGCAAGGTCAGGCTTTGTTTTCCGGCGGGAGGGATGGGCTTTCCTCCTCTTGCCGCCTCAAGCCGATGGCCGCCTGGAGTTCCGGAGGGAGGATGGCCCCGAGGAGGAAGTCGGCGGCCGCCGTATAACGGATGATGCCGGAAGGGGAAAGTCCAAAGGCCCGGGACTTCGTAAGAAGGTCGAGGGCCGAGGCGATATCCTCCTTAGAAAGGCGGATCCCTTCCCTCCCCTCGAACTTGACGAAGATATCAGGGCCGTTTTCGTTTGGGGAGAGTTCGCTAAGGAGGAAGGAAGAGGTCAAGCGCTTCCTTTTCCCGCCCCGCTCGGCGAAGACGTAGAAGGAAAGGACGGTCGCGAGGGCATAGAAGGATTTCACCCCGCCCGGGAGGAGGGTCCTTCCCTTCTCGATGAAGGAGGCAAGGGCTTCTTCGAAGAAAGGGAAGGAAGCCCGGAGGGCATAGTATTGATAGGCCCCTTGCTCGACCGAGGGGAGATAGCCCCGCTCCTTCCGCCCGAGGAGGCTTACCGCCTGATCGGGGATCGGGCGGAGGAGGCCGAGGAGGAGGTAAACGAAATAGGGGTTCCGCGGGAAGAGGGAAGCCACAAGAGCTACATGGTCCTCGGTCTCGATGTCCTCATAGAGGGCCGAAGCGAAAAGGGGAGCCAAGCGGGTCGGGAAAGCCGCAGAAAGGGAAGCAAGGGCCTCTTTCTTCCCGAGGGCGAGATAAAGATAGGCGAGGCGGTCGGGGGCCTCGTTTTCGTCCGAGGGATCGCGGGCCGCGCTTTCCTCGAAGGCGGCAAGGGCCTCGGGATAGAGGCCGAGCTCGCTCAGGGCGTCGCCCTTAAGGAAAAGGAGGCGGGCGTAGCCGGCTTGGTAGGCGAGGGAACCCGGTCGCTCGGAAGAAGGCTTTTCCCCGCCGGGGCCATAGGCCTTGAGGGCCTCGTCGGCCGCGGCGAGGTAGGCGTTGCTATCGAGGGGGCGGCCGACAGTCGGGTCGAAGTGGAGGCGGAGGGCTTCCCGGTGGGCGAAAAGGAGGCGCTTCGAGGAAAGGTCGAGGTCGGCGAGGCCCCGCCGCTTTATTTCCTCGTAGGCGGGGGCACAGTCGAAAGAGAGGCTCCCGAGGCGCTCGAAAGATGCGATGAGGGCGGCGTTGGTGAAATGCTTGTAGGAAGGGTGATTGGCCATCGCCCCCATCTTAGGCTTTTCCCGGCGGGAATGGCTAGCCATCAGGGAACGATATAGAGGGCGAAGGCCCCGGGGGTCGGCACAAGGTAGCCGTCCTTGAGGCGGAGGATGCCGTTTCTTAAGAGGGCCCGCACCGCTTTCTTGGCCTTGGTCTCGTCGAGCCCTTCCTGTTTCATCAGGAAGGCGAGGGCCTCTTTCCTCTTGGCCGGGTTTCCCTTCCCGAGCCGGAAGCACGTCCCAAGGAAGGAAAGGGCCGCCTCGTTGGTCTTGTCCATGAGGAAGCGTTCCCGCTCTTTCGGGGCGGCGGCCTGGATCTTCAGGAAGAGGGAATTCAGGTCGAAGCCGGCGGCGCGGAGATAACCAAAGAGGCGGGTGGCCTCGGGGAGGGACTTCTCGGAGCCGTCGTCGTGCCTCTCGGCATAGGCCAAGAGCCCCTCTTGGAACTGGCAGACCCCAAAGGAGGTGAGATAGGCGTAGAAGTTGTCCCGGATGAGCTTTTTCCGGAGTTTGTCGGCGTTCCCGTCCTTGAGGAAGGCGGCGAAGTCGGAGAGGACCTTGAGCCCATGGGCTTCCGGGGAACGCCTCTTCAGGGCCCGGAAGGCCTTGGCGTCGCCTTCGGATAGGTAGATGGCCCCGAGGGCCTCGGAGGCCCGCGTCGCGAGGCCATCGGTCATCTCGACGGCAGCGAGGAGTTCTTTCTTGGCTTTGTCCTTGTCGCCGAGGCGAAGATAGCCGATAGCCAGAGCGGTTACGATCTCGAGGTAGACGAACCCGGCGGCCAACTCGTCCTCGGAGAGGGCTTCCAAGTCCTTGGCCAAGACGGTCCTTGCCTCGCCGAGGTGCTTCTTCTTGGCCCGGCGGAGGGCCCTTGCCTCGGAACGCAGGTCCTTGTAGGGCCGCTTGAGGGCGTAGTAACCGTCGGAGAGAATGCCATCCTCTCCGGCTTCGAGAAGGGAACGATAGGCTTTCCTCAGTTCCCGCGGGGTGTCGAAAGAGACGAGGGATTCATACAGCGACAGGGCGTCCTTATCCATGGCGGTTCCTCCTGTTTCTACGCGTTAATTGTATGTATAGGAAAGGCGAAAAGTCAGCAAGCGGTTGGGATTTTGCGTGGGTTTCCTCCATCAAAACGATGGCAAAGAAGGCAAACGAGCAATCCGTCCTTGTTTTCCAAGGACATGATGTGGAATTTCAGTAGAAAAATTTCTGGTAGATTATTTTCTGGTAGATATTTTTCTAGTAGAATATGAAGCGGAATGGAGGACTACCATGAACTTCATCGGGCGCGAAAGAGAAATCAGCGATTTGAAGGCTTTTGCCGATAGACCCGAGTTCGGGGCAGCGCTTATCTATGGTCGCCGGCGCGTCGGAAAGACCAGCCTCATCAATAGATGTCTTGCGGACTGGAAGAGAAAAGGGCGCATCGTCGCCTTTACCGGAGCCCGATCGAGCCTTCAAGCCAATCTCGGCAATTTGAAGAGGTCGATCGGGGAGGCCTTCCCGGAAACGTCGGGCTTTTCCTTCGAGAATCTCGATGCGGCAATGGGCTATCTTTTCGAGGCGGCCAACAAGGAAAAGGTCATCGTCGTGCTGGACGAGTATCCCTATCTTCGCGCGTTCTGCCCGCAAATCGACGACATCGTGCTCCGCTACTCGGACCGCTACCAAGATAGGAACCTGAAATTGATCCTGAGCGGTTCGACCGTCGGGACGATGGTCGGGCTCAACGACCGGGATAGCGTCCTCC
>CASFWS010000120.1 GCA_949298295.1 uncultured Bacillota bacterium
CTGCCGGGCGAAGGCCATCGCCGTCATCCGGGGCAAGGCCAACCTCGAGATGTGCCTTCCCTACCTCATGAACAAGGCCGAAAGCTTCTCCAATACCATCGTCGAGCAAAGCGAGAACGCCATCGTCGTCCTCTCGCCCTCTTTATCCATTGTCCTTGCCAACCCGCGGATGGCCTCTCTTCTCGGGGCGCGGGACGGGAAGGAACTGATCGGGAAGGACGTCTCGAGCTTCCTTGATGCCGAGCCCTTTGCCGAGGCTCTTTCCGGACGCGACATTTCAAGGAAGAAAGTCTACCTTGCCGAATACGGCCGCTACATGGAGATGTCGGTTAGCTTCGATAGCCAATACCAGATTCTCATCGGCGTCTATCGCGATGTGACCGAAAGCGAGCAAAAGCGGAAAAAAGAAGCCGAGATTGCGGAGAAAGCCGCCTCGATTACCACCTCGGTCATCGAGAAAAACATGCGGGCGGTCCAAGAAATCGCCTCTTTGCTTGGCGAATCGACGGCCGCGACGAAAGTCGCTTTGAACGAACTCAAGGACGCCCTCAAGGGCGAAGGTAAATAAGAATGGGCCTCGGGGCGAACTCCCTCGTCGAGCTCGGCTACCTTTCCCTCAACAAGAAAGGAGAGGAGCTTTGCGGCGACCACGTGGAGGCGACCGGGAACATCGAAAGCTCGTCCCGGACCTTTGTCTTAGCCGACGGCCTCGGAAGCGGGGTCCAGGCCAATATTCTCTCGACCCTCACCGCGACGATGCTCTCGCGGATGATCGAAGGCGGGGTAAGCATCGAAGAAAGCGTGGAGGCCGTCGTCAAGACCCTTCCGGTCGCTAAGTCGCGGGGGAACGTCGCCTATTCGACGTTCTCGATCTGCAAATTGGCCAAGGACGACGTCCTTTACGTCTATAACTACGATAACCCCTTCCCGGTCTACCTCCGCCATGGGAAGGAACTAAGCGTCCCCGTCCAGGAAGTGACGGTGGAAGGAAAGAAAATTTCTTACTATCAGATCCGGATGGAAGAAGACGATGCCCTCGTCTTCATGTCCGACGGGGTCCTCTACGCCGGGGTCGGGGAGACGATGAACTTCGGCTGGGGGAGGGAAGAGATCGTCCATTACCTCGAAGCCCTCTACGACCGCTCGATTTCGGCCAAGAACCTCGCGACCCTCCTTGTCGACCATTGCTCGACCCTCTACAATCACCGCCCGGGGGACGATACGACGGCCCTCGTCATCAAGAAGCGCCCGCGCGTATCGGTAAGCGTCATGGTCGGCCCGCCGACCAACCCCGACGACGACGAGAAAGTCATGCGCCTTTTCTTCGCCCGGGGCGGTAAGCACATCGTCTGCGGGGGCACCTCGACGAAAGTCGTGGCCCGCTACCTTGATAAGCCGATCCTCACCGACCTCGACTATCTCGACAAGGACGTCCCGCCGATTTCCCACGTCGAAGGGGTCGATTTGGTAACGGAGGGAGTCATTACCCTCAACCGGGTCCTGCAAATGGCGAAGGACTATCTCGGGCCCAATGGGCTATACTTCGAGTGGACGTTCCGCCAAGACGGGGCTTCGCTTTTGGCCAAGACCCTCTTCGAGGAGGCGAGCGACATCTCCTTCTTCGTCGGCTGTGCCGTCAACCCCGCCCACCAAGACCCGCGCTACCACATCGACATCACCATGAAGATGCAGATCGTCGAGGAGCTCACCAAGGCCCTTCGGGAGATGGGGAAGCTCGTGAAAGTAGCCTATTTCTAAGGAGGACAAGATCCATGCCCAAGTTCGATACCCAGGTCCAGGAACTCAAATACCGGATCCTCAAGGAGGTCGCGACCAGCTATGACCGGGGAACCCTCGAGGAAGACATCGACCAAATCCCCTATCTCATCACCCCGCACGGGGGCAAGCCGACGTTCCGTTGCTGCGTCTACCACGAGCGGGAAATCGTCAAGGAGCGGGTCAAGCTCGCGATGGGGGGCGACAAGAACAACCCGAACATCGTCGAGGTGATCCCGAGCGCTTGCGACCAATGCCCCTTCGGCGGCATCACGGTCACCGATGCCTGCCGGGGCTGCCTTGCCCATCGCTGCGCCCAGGCTTGCCGCCTCAACTGCATCACCTTCGAGAACCTCCGGGCCAAGATCAACAAGGACAAGTGCGTCAACTGCGGCCTTTGCGCCAAGGCGTGCCCTTTCGGGGCCATCTCCAATCTCAAGCGGCCTTGCGAGGCGGCGTGCAAAATCGGAGCCATCTCCCACCGTTCGGAAGGCTCGACCGCCCATATCGACGAGGAGAAGTGCACCCGTTGCGGCGCCTGCTCCTACTCCTGCCCTTTCGGGGCGATCATGGACAAGAGTTACATCCTCCAGTGCATCGACCTGATGAAGGGGAACGAAAAAGGCGAGATCAACGCCTACATGATCGTCGCTCCCTCGGTCTCGAGCCAGTTCCACGGGGTGCGCCTCACCCAAGTCATCACCGGGATGAAGAAGCTCGGCTTCCATTCCGTCGTCGAGGCGGCCCTCGGGGCCGACATGGTCTCCTATTACGAAAGCAAAGAACTGAGCGAGAAGGGAAAGCTTACCTCCTCTTGCTGCCCGGCCTTCGTCCGCTACGTCGAGACGTCGTTCCCGACCCTCAAGGAGTACGTTTCCCATAATCTTTCCCCGATGGCGATGCTCGCCCGCTACATCAAGGACAACGACCCGAAGGCCAAAACCTGCTTCGTCGGCCCCTGCATCGCCAAGAAAATGGAGATGTTCCGCGAGGACAGCGCTCCCTACGTCGATTGCGTCATCACCTTCGAGGAACTCCAGGCCCTCATCGACATGCGGGGGATCAACCTCGCCGAGCTCGATGATAGCCCCCTCGATAACGCTTCCTACTTCGGGCGGATCTTCGCCCGCTGCGGCGGCCTTTCCGAGGCCGTCCAGGAAGCCCTCAAGGAACGGAACGACCCCTTTGTGGTCAAAGGCATTTCCTGCTCGGGGCTCGAAGAGTGCAAGCGGGCCCTCACGATGATGAAGAACGGCCGGACCGATGCCAACTTCATCGAGGGGATGGCTTGCGTTGGCGGCTGCATCGGCGGGCCCTGCTGCCTCACCCACGAGGTGCGCGACGCGGCCGACGTCGATAAGTACGGGCGCGAGAGCAAGGAAAAGACGATCGTCGACGCGGTCAAGAATCTCGTTCCCTTGGACTGATTTTCTCCGCAAAACCCCCTTTGTTTGTTTGAAGGAAGATAAGCCGCGGCGTTCTGATGCGTGCCCCGAATCCTGGACACAGGAGGAGGGGCATTTTTTATGAAATATTCGCCGCAATTCAAGCTTGAATGTGTCATGAGATACAAAAAGGGG
>CASFWS010000121.1 GCA_949298295.1 uncultured Bacillota bacterium
CTACGTCCTCTTCGTGACCGGGCCCTCGCTCCTTACGACCTTCATCGGGAACATCAACAACTTCAACGTCATCTTCTTCTTGACCGACGGCGGCTATAACCACGGCGGCATGCTCGAGACGAACGCCGGCGACACCTCGCTCCTCATCACGTGGATCTACAACCTATCCAACGCGACGCCGCCGATGTACAACACAACTTCGATCCTAGGCTGCATCGTCTTCGCGATCTGCGGGTTCTTCTCGCTTATCGTCTACCGGCGCCTCGGCTCGGTCAAAAACGAGGAGGAATTCCAGTAATGAAAGCGAAGCGTATCGCCGGCGATGTGGTCATCTACGTGATCCTCGCCATCATGAGCGTCATCTGGCTCGCCCCGATTGCCTGGCTCGTCCTTCAAAGCTTCGGCGTAAGCGGCGGCCAAGCCGACAAGATGCTCTTCATCCCTTCGACCTTCGGCTTCCAGAACTACGAAGGCCTCTTCATCAATCGCTACTGGACCGGCTCGGGCTGGTCGACGAGCTTCGAGCGGGCCTATGCCCTCTTCCCCTACACGATGCCGAGCGGGGAGGTCCTCCTCGGATCCTTCCTCAACACCCTCATCGTGGCCCTCGGGACGATGGTCCTCTCGACCCTCCTCACCCTCATGACGGCCTACGGCCTCTCCCGGCTTCGTTTCCGCGGGCGCCAGCTCATCATGCGGATCTGCCTCATCATGGGCATGTTCCCGGGCTTCCTCGGGGTCATGATCCTCTACTGGATGTTCCGGGGGCTCAACATCACGATGTCCCTCTTCACCCTCGTGATCGTCTATAGCGCCGGGGCCGGGGCCGGCTACTACATCGCCAAGGGCTTCTTCGACACCATCTCCAAGCAGATCGACGAAGCGGCGATGATCGACGGGGCGACGCGGCTCCAGATCTTCTACAAGATCACCTTGCCGCTCGCCAAGCCGATCGTCGTCTACCAAGCCCTCACGGCCTTCATGGGTCCCTGGGGCGAGTACATCACCGCCAACTACTTCATCCGCGGGCAGGCCCAGTACATGACCGTCGCCCCCCAGCTCTACGCCATCATCACCGGGACGATCGACGCCACCAACTACTGGGGCTGGTTCTGCGCCGCCTCGGTCATCATCGCCATCCCGGTCTCGATCCTCTTCGTCTTCATGCAGAAGTACTACGTAAGCGGGGTCACCGGCGGCTCGGTGAAGGGCTAGCCGACTTTACGGGAGGGAAGCCCGACGGGGCTTCCCCCTCTTTGCCGCTTTGAGCGGCCTACCAATCGGGAAAAGCGGGGGAGATCTCCGCTTTCTTCCTGTCCGGGCCCTTTTGAGCCCTTATCGGCTTTTGCCGGAAAGGAGAACAATGAAAAAAGCATTCCTGGCCCTCCTTGCCCTTCCTGCCCTCTTGCCCCTTGCGGGCTGCTCGCCCTCGCCCTATGAGTTCGTCGAGGCCGACAGCTCGAAGGGAAGCGTCGGCTACGAGATCTTCGTCGGGAGCTTCCGCGACTCCGACGGGGACGGGATCGGCGACTTCCAGGGGATCAAGGATAGCCTCCCTTACCTTCAGGACCTCGGGATCAGGCGGATCTGGCTTAGCCCGATCATGCCTTCCCAAAGCTACCACAAATACGACGTCGACGACTATTTCGCCGTCGATTCCTCCTTCGGGACAATGGAGGATTTCGCCTCCCTCGTCGACGCCGCCCACGCGGCGGGGATCGACGTCATCATCGACCTCGTCTTGAACCACACCTCCCTTTCCAACCAGTGGTTCAAGGATAGCGCCGCCGCCCGCTATGCCGGGGAAGGCGGGGACGGCGGACCGGCCGACGACTACGTCTGGACCGACCGCGTCCCGGCCGGGGAAGAAGGGGTCTACCACTTCTCGGCCGCTGGGCAGTCCTACTACCTCGGGGCCTTCTCGTCCTCCATGCCGGAGCTGAACCTCGATAGTTCCCGCGTCCGCTCGAACATCGAGGACATCGTCGCCTTCTGGCTCGGGGAGCAGGGAATCGACGGCTTCCGCCTCGACGCGACGACCTACTACTACGAAGATGACGTCGAGGAAAACGTCGCCTTCCTCAACTGGTTCCGAGAAACCTGCGAGGAGGTCAACAACGACGTCTACATCGTCGGGGAGGCCTGGGGCCCCGACCAAGCGACCCTCGCCCGCTACGCCTCGAGCAAGATCCATTTCTTCAACTTCCCGACGGCCTGCCAGGCTTCGACGATCGGCACCTCGAGCTATATCGCCGCCCTGAGAAGCTCCCAATCGTGGCTGAGCTTCGACCGCTCCTTGGCCACGGCCGCCTCCCTCTTCGCCGCGGAGGCCGGGAGCGAGGGCTACCTCGCCCCCTTCATCTCTAACCACGACATGGACCGCTGGGGCGACTACTTCAACGGGGTCGTCGACCAAGAAGGGCTCGAGAAGCTCGCGGCGGCGATGATGATCCTCTCCCCGGGGACACCGTGGATGTACTACGGGGAGGAAATCCGGATGAGCGGGGTCCGCGGGGAAGACGCCGGAAGCGATGCCCTGCGCCGCCAGGGAATGGTCTGGGGCGAGGGAGTCGAAAAGTGCGACACTCCCGAAAACCGGGCCGACACCAACGGGGAGACGGTGGGGGCTCTCACCGCCCAAAAGGACCCGCAAAGCCTCTACCAACACTACAAAAGGGCCATCAATCTCCGAAATGCCCATAACGACCTCTTCGAGTTCGGGACCTATGTCCAAGTAAACCTCGCCCAGGCCGACATGGCCTCCTGGATGGCCTTCGAGATCGCCTACAAAGGGAAGGACTACCTCCTCGTCCACCATAAGGACGTGGCCGAGGGAAGCCTTGCCCTAGAAGGAAACTACCGCGTCCTCGACGGGCTTTCCGCCGACGGCGCCTCCGCCTCTTTCGAAGGCGGAATGCTTACGGCCGGGGCCTATGCCTCGGTCCTCTTGGAGGAAGGATTATGAAAAGTAAGAAAACATTGCTCGTCCTCGCTTTAATGGCCATGGCTCTCGCTTCTTGCGGGGGCGAGGGCGGGGAAAGCACCCCCGACGGCTCGGAAGGGGCCGGCTCTTCTTTGGATTCCTCGACCGGAACCGGGGAGACCGAAGACTACGGGGAGGATTTCAATTACGACGGGATCCTTCGGATCTACTACCACCGGGACGACGGGGCCTATAGCGACAAGCGCCTCTGGGTCTGGGGGGTCGGGGTCGACGGGAACTCCATCGGGGAG
>CASFWS010000122.1 GCA_949298295.1 uncultured Bacillota bacterium
GTAAAGGAAGTCGATCTCGCCGCCCATCGCGACCTCACCTCCCTCATGAGCCGGGGCTTTTCCATCGAGGGGCGGGCGGCCTCCCTCTTCGTAAAAGAAGCGAATGAAGTAGAGTTTGCCCGGCTTTTCCGCTCGTATTTCCCCAATATTGATCTTTATAGCCACGATAAGGTCGTTGACTCCGCCTTCTTCGGACCCGGTAAGCCCCACGAAATCTTCGATTCGCTCATCGGCTCTTTCCTAGCTGTCCCCCGGGGCAACGAACTCCTTATCGATACCTTCCATTACCCCAATGGCGGCGGCTTCCTCGGCCATCATGCTGGGCAGAGCGTCGAAGAGAAAACGATCGGCGTCTCCTTGTTTGTGAGCCCCAGGCGATAGCCCCTTCTTGGAAGGATCCTAAAGAAGGCTGGCGCGGTTACCTCGCGCATTTGCCTTTTTTCCAAATCCCTTTACCATTAAATGCTGTAAAGGGGGGTGTCGTTTGCCATGAATAAGGAACGACCTTCATACGCGCGGCGGCTGCCATACCAGCTTTTCCTGACGGCTATTTTGCTCATCCTCTTCCCTTTCCCCGGCCTTGGGCAGGCGAACTCGAGCGGGATGTTTCCCTTCCTTTTGCGGACTTCTGCGGCGGGGTTTCCGACCATCCGCCTGTCCTAAGCGGCATCCTCGCGGCCTTCTTCGTCTTTCTTGCCTTGATCTTCCTCTTAGTCGGGGTTTGCTGGGCTTTTTGGAAAAAAGAATGGCGAATTGGGGTGCTTTTCGAGGGACTAGTCATCCTTTCCTACCTCGCGGCAACTGTCTCCGCGGCCTTCCATCCGACCCTTGCCCTCGAATCCGGTCTCTTTCTTGGATTCATGGGGCTTCTTCCAAGCGCCTTCGCCTTTGCCGTCGATCTAGGCGGCCTCAAGGCTGAGGCGGAGGATAAAGGCTACCGGGCGGTGAGGATGACAGGCGACATCTTCTTCTACGTGGCCGCGGCCGTTGCCCTCTTGCTCCTACTTGCTGTCTTGCTGATATCGTTATTTTTGGTGGTGGTCGGCTTTTCCTTCCATCCCTTTGCCTTGGTGGCCGGAGGTCTTGGGCTATGAACGGAAAAGCCTTGTCCTTATATCGCCTCTCCTCCTCACTTTTCCTTGCTGTAGTCATCCTCGCTTCGTTTTTCCTCCCCTTCCGGGCCGATGGAACCTGGGCCCTTTTCCCGGTGAGCCTTACTGATGCGACTATCAATAATGCCTACCAGACGATCTTGGTCATTCCTCTTTGCGGGGGAAGCGTCTGCCTTCTTCTTACCTTTGCACGCCTCTTCCTAAGAAGGAAGGATGGCGGCTATCCCCTCGTTTCCCTTTCCGTTCTCTCCCTTCTCGTGGCCTTGCTAGCCGGTGCCATATCCATCATGACCTTGGCCCTGAAGGCGCCTCATTACCCTCTAGCCGGCTATTACGGGGTCGTCGCCCTCCTTGCCCTCGTCGTTTCCGCCCTCGACGTCCGTTCGCGAGCCATCGAAAGTGGCTCCCCCCGGGTCTTGACGGCCGTTTCCTTGGTTTTGGCCGGGATTTCCGTCCTTATCCTCCTCTTCCTCGCCATCCAGCCCCTCCTCCTTCTAATTTCCTAACCCGCCGCCCTTTCTTCGAGTATAATTCGCTTGTCGAAGACGGAGAGGGAAGCCCGCTTCGCCCCATTAGAGAGCTGCCCCATGGCTGCAAGGGCGGCGGGGAAGGAAGGGCCGAGTCGCTCCCGAGACGGGTCAGGAGCCTTTCTCCTATATAAGGAAGCTGCCCCCAGCGGGGGAAGCGGGGTGGTACCGCGCGCAAGCGTCCCCGCGACTGCTCGTCCGGGGTTTTCTTTTGCCCCGGGGAAAGGAAGACATGCTCGATAAGCGCTACGATCACCACGCGGTCGAGGAAGGCCGCTACGAAAAGTGGGTCGAAAAAGGCTATTTCACCGGCGGAAAGGACAAGTCCAAGCCCCCGTTCAGCCTCGTCATCCCCCCGCCCAACGTGACGGGGAAACTCCACCTCGGCCACGCGATGGATACCATTCCCGACGACATCGTCGCCCGCTACAAGCGGATGAAGGGCTTTGACGTCGTCTGGGTACCCGGCGTCGACCACGCCGGCATCGCGACCCAGGCCAAGGTCGATGCCCGCCTCCAAGAGCAGGGGATATCCCGCTATGACCTCGGGCGCGAGAAGTTCCTCGAAGTTGCCTATGAGTGGAAGGAAGAATACGCCGCGACCATCCATAAACAATGGGCCTCTCTCGGCCTTTCGGTCGATTACACGAGGGAGCGCTTCACCCTCGACGAAGGGTTAAGCAAAGCCGTCAAGAAGGTTTTCGCGACTCTCTACAAAGAGGGGCTCCTCTACCGGGGCGAAAGGATCATCAACTGGGACCCCGAGCTCCGGACCGCCCTTAGCAACATCGAGGTCGTCCATACCGACGACGAAGGGGAATTCTTCTATTTCCGCTACCCGGTCGAGGGGATGGAAGCCCTCATCGTGGCGACGACCCGTCCCGAGACGATGTTCGGGGACGCCGCCGTCTTCGTCAATCCGAAGGACCCCCGTTACAAGGACTACATCGGGAAGACGTGCCTCAACCCGGCCAACGGCGAGCCTCTTCCCATCATGGGCGACCGCTACGTCGACATTTCCTTCGGGACCGGGGCCATGAAGTGCACCCCTTCCCATGATCCCAACGACTTCAATTTGGCCAAGAAATACGGCCTTCCTTTCAAGACGATCCTCGACGAGTCGGGCCACATGAGCTCGGATTGCGGGAAATACGCCGGGATGGACCGCTACGCCTGCCGGAAGGCCCTCGTCGAGGACATCAAGGAAAAAGGGCTTCTCATCAAAATTGAGAAAATCGTCCATAGCGTCGGCCATAGCGAGCGCTCCGGCGCCGTCGTCGAGCCGATGCTCTCGAAGCAGTGGTTCGTGAAGATGCGGCCCCTGGCCGAAGCCGTCCTCAAGATGATGGATGGCAAGGACAAGATCCGCTTCCATCCGACGCGCTTCGAGAAAGTCCTCGTCCGCTGGATGAAGGAAGCCGACGACTGGTGCGTCTCCCGCCAGCTTTGGTGGGGGCATCGGATCCCGGCCTATTATTCGAAAAGAGACGGCTCGGTCGTGGTGAGCGAAACCCCGCTTGACCCAAACCTATACGATCAAGACGAAGACGTCCTCGACACCTGGTACTCCT
>CASFWS010000123.1 GCA_949298295.1 uncultured Bacillota bacterium
TGACCCTCGAAAGCCAAGGCGGCGAGGTCAAGGCTTACCTCGACGGGGAACTCCTCGTTACCTACCGGAGCCCTCGGGCCCCGACCGGCGGGAAAGCCGGCCTCTACTCCTTCTTCACCGACGCGACATTCTCGGACTTCGTCTTGGAAGCCCTCTGAGGAAAGGAGGTTGAGCAAAGGGACATAGGGAAAAAGAAAAAGCGGTCCCCAACCCACCGGGTAAAGCAGGGCAGAGACCGCTGTCATTGTAATGCATTCGCCATCTAGATGGCAGAAAGGACAGCAATCATGCAGAAAAAATCGTTCTTCATCATCGGCCTCGCCGCCGCCGGGACCCTTCTTCTAGGAGGGCTATCCGGCTGCCAGACGACGCCCGGGACGAGCTCGGGCGAAACCGCGAGCTCGGGCCAAACCGCGAGTTCGAGCGAAACCGCGAGCTCGCTTCCCGAAACCTCTTCTTCCGAAGAGAGGCCTTCTTCTTCTTCGTCGGAAAAGGATGAGCTCGCCCTCGAGGAAGTCCGGATCACCAACCGGGAAGCCGTTTCCGACATCCTCGTCGAGGAAGGGGCGACCATCCAGGCCGAGGCCCTCCCAAGCGGCGTCCCCCAGGAATTCTCCTTCAAAAGCAGCGACGAAACGATCGTGAGCGTCGACGCGATGGGGCGCCTGACGGCCGTGGCCCCGGGCCAGGCGACGATCACCGTCACCTCGAACTACCGCGGCGTCGAGAAATCGGATGCCGTCGAAGTAACCGTCACCAACACCTTCTTCAGCCATAGCCCGGTCGGGATGGAGCTTTGCGACTTCACCCACGAGCTCGACGAAACGAACCCCTACGTCGTCTACGGCGGCGGCGGGTTCATGTTCTTCCGCAACTGCTTCGGCACCCAGTGGTACGCCGAGACCGACATTACGATCGATTCCTTCGCTGCCGGCGAGCTCTACGCCAAGGCCGGGCTCATGAGCACCGACTTCCACGACCAGAACGGGCTCTATTACTTCTTCGACTGCCCGCTCGGGGAAAACAATGCCCTCATCGACGCCTGGAAGGCCGTCGGCATCAACGACCGCATCAACGGCAGCTACGACATCGGGCAGTACAACTGGCCGCTCGTCCATACCCTCAGCAAGGAGGAGATGGGAATCGAGGGCGACGAGCCCTGCCTCCGCTTCGGCGACAAGTTCACGATGGGCCTTCTCCGCGACGGTGGCTACTACCACCTCTTCTTCAACGGCTACCACGTCTATAGCGTCGCCCCGGCCCTTCTCGATCCGGAGGAGCCGACCTACCCCTGCTTCACGGCCAATAACGTCACGGCGACCCTCAGCAACTACTCCTTCCTCGAAGCCGGGGACCCGGAGCTTGAGGCTCTCCTTGACGAGGCCAACGCGACCGTTGCCCCGACCAAGGTCGAGATCGCCCAGGGCGAAGGGGGCACCATCAACCTCGAAACGACCGACTTCCGTTTGACCGCCAAGGTCACGAGCGAAAGTTCGACCGTCATCGACGGAAGCCTCGAATGGAGTTCCTCCGACGAGACGGTCGCGACCGTCGACGAGCGCGGATACATCACCCCGCTCGCGGCCGGGGAAACGACGATCACGGCTAAGGCCTCCTACCCCTACTCGGAAGCCAGCGACACCTACCTCCTGAAGGTCGTCGACGGCATCTTGGTCGAGGAAATCGTCGTCCCCGCTTCCTTGAGTCTCCACGAGACCGAGGAGAAGGCCCTTGGGGCCAGCATCCTCCCCGATGGGGCGAACCCGGCCCTGACTTATGAGGTCGAGGACCCGAGCATCGCTTCCGTCGATAGCGAAGGGAACGTCACCGGCCTTGAGCCCGGGACGACGACCATCGCCGTCGCCTCTAGCGAGAATCCCGCCATCCGGGAAGAAGTCGCCTTGACGGTCCTCCCTTCGGTTATCGACTACCGGATCCCCTCCTACTACGCCATCGACGGGACGAACCAGCTCCCGCTCATCGACTACTCGCACATGGACGACGAGGAAGATCCCTACGTCGCGATTGCCGATAACGGCTCCGGGGTCTTCCAAAACGGGGCCTACCTCCCCATCAACGGCTCGGGAACCAAGTGGATGGTTACCTACAGCTTCGACCAGGTCTCCTTCTTCAACGGCGAGGTCTGGGGCAAGCTCTTCGTGACGGCCAACACGGCCGACGGAAGCCAAGGGGTGACCTACTTCGTCGACTCCGTCATCCAGAGCTGGACGTCCGGAGGCTGGCGCGACGTCGGCTATGGCCACTGGAGCGGCTCGACGGCGACCGGCTACAAGGTCGGCGCCGACTTCAAGCCGGGCCAAGGCGTCATTCCGGCCGGCTGGCGCGACAAGGACCACGTCCCGAGCGGCGGCTCTTCCCGCTCGCCCCTCTTCGGCCTCATCCGCGACGGCATCGACTACTACTTCCTCATTGACGGGGAAATCGCCTTCAAGCACAGCGTCGACTGGGTAGCCGCGGCGACCCCGAGCACCCCGGTCATCGGCGGCTTCAACGCGGCGATGGAGGTCCACGACATCTCCTTCAGCGCCGACGAAGGGGCCATCGACGAAATCATCGCCACTTACCAAGCCTGATCCCCATCCTCCTTTCCCTAGGGGCCGGCCAACCCGGCCGGCCCCGACCTTGATTCCATGGACTCGAACCGCATTCAGATCCTCTCCTATCCTCGAAGGCTCCTTGCCTTCCTTATCGACGGAAGCGTCTTTGCCGCCCTCTTTTGCCTCCTCTACTTCCTCGCTTTCGAAGTTCCCTTCGGGACGAAGGCGGAAAGCGACCTCCGGATGGGGGCTTTCCTGAGCGCTGGGCTTTACGTCGAAGAGGAAGGCGGCTACGCCTTGGCCGGGGGAGAAAGTTACGAAAGCTACATGGAAATCACCAAGGGATATTACGTGGGAACGCCGGAGAAGGAGTCCTACTTCGACACCGCCTTCTATCTGGACCACGGGGGTACCCGGAAGCCCTATACGGTCGACGAATTCAACCGCGAAATCCTCCGGGCCGAAGGGGAGGACGATTCTTCCTTCTTCACCCTCGAGGGGGTAGAGGAAGGGGAATACGCCCGCTTGAAGGACAGCCTCTTCGAAGGCGATGAG
>CASFWS010000124.1 GCA_949298295.1 uncultured Bacillota bacterium
CCCAGATCGTCGTCGGGACCCCCGGGCGGCTCGTTGATCTCCTCGTAAGGCGCGACGAGTATCCTTTGAACAACGTCCGGACCTTGGTCCTCGACGAGGCGGACATGCTCTTCGAGGAGGGGTATGGGGAAGACATCGCCCTTTTGTCCGCCCGCCTCGAGGCGGGGCAGGCCCTCGTCTACTCGGCGACCCTCAAACCCCATCTCGTCGCCGAGCTGAAGAAGGACTTCCCCGGCATCGACTTCGAAGGAAGCAAGGAAGTCACTCCCGGCGGGCTTTCCCATCACCTCGTCGACATCAAGCACGTCGGTAAGGCAAGGGCCCTTGTCGCTTTCCTCAAGGCGAGGCGGCCCTACCTTTGCCTCGCCTTCTCCTCGCGGAAGGAAGACATGAAGCCGGTGGCCGACCTCCTCCGGAACGAAGGCATCGACTACGTCTACTTTTCCGGGGCCCTCTCCGAGCGCGATCGGAAGAAAGCCATCCGGGAAATCCGCTCGGGGCGCCACGCCCTCGTCCTGACCAGTGACCTTTTGGCCCGGGGCATCGACATCCCCGGGGTCTCCGACGTCGTCTCCCTCGACGTCCCTCCCGAGACGGCCTTCTATTCACACCGGGCCGGCCGGGCGGCCCGCTTCGGGGAAAAGGGCGATTCCTGGGCCTTCTACAATAGCGACACCGTCGAAGATGCCCGCCGCCTCCTCGCCGAGGGCATCCCCTTCGACTACTACGTCCTCCGGGGAGAAGAGCTCTCCAAGGACCCGACGAGCCTCGAAAAGAAGGCCAAAGGCCCCCGAAAGAAGGAACTCCCGGCCGAGGAAGTGAAGGAAATCAAGATCGCCAAGGCCCTTTCGAGGCGGAAGAGGGTCGAGCCGATGCACCGGAAGAAGACCCAGTTCGCCATCGAGAAAGTCAAGCGGAAGTACCGCCGGAAGGCCATCAAGGCCCGGATCCGGGAAGAAATCGGCCGTAGCTACGCGGCCAAGGCCAAGAAGAAGAGCAAATGAGCCTCCTTCTTGGTAGCCACCTCCCTTTGTCCGCCCCTTCCTATTTCCTCGGGACGGCGCGCCTGGCCAAGGCGTACGGGGAAAGCGCGGCCATGTTCTACACCGGCGCGCCCCAGAACACCCTTCGGGTTCCCCTTTCGAAGATGATGATCGAAGAAGGGAGCGCCCTTATGGACGAAGGCGGGATACCGCCTTCTTCTCGCCTCGTCCACGCCCCCTACATCGTCAATCTCGCCAACCGTTCCGACCCGGACAAGCTCAAGAGGATGGAAACCTTCCTCTTAGAGGAGATGGACCGGGCCTTTTCCTTTGGATCCTCGCTCCTCGTCCTCCATCCGGGAAGCCACCTCGGGGCCGGGGAAGAGGAAGGGACGAGAAACCTCCTCCTCTCCCTCGAGGAGACCCTTAGAAAGGAAAGCCCGGTCGTCATTGCCCTCGAGACGATGGCCGGGAAGGGCGGGGAATTGGCCTCGACCCTCGAAGGGATGAAGAAAATCATCGAAGGTTTTTCCCGTCCTGAGCGCCTTGCCGTCTGCCTTGATACCTGTCACCTATTCGATGCCGGATACGATGTCTCCGACCTTCCGGGGCTCAAGGGCGAGATTGAGCGGACGATCGGCCTCCACCGGGTGAAGGCCATCCACCTGAACGACTCGAAGAATCCACGCGGATCGCATAAGGACCGCCACGCGAACATCGGGCAGGGCTATATCGGCTTCGACGCCCTTTGCGCTTGGGCCCACGATCCGGACTTCGCTTCGGTCCCCAAAATCCTCGAGACTCC
The DNA here is from genome assembly GCA_949298295.1 of uncultured Bacillota bacterium. Classification (GTDB taxonomy): domain Bacteria; phylum Bacillota_I; class Bacilli_A; order RFN20; family CAG-826; genus UBA4951. Next base: position 1,789 of record CASFWS010000124.1, read on the forward strand.
CTACTTCGAGGGGAAGGCGCCCTACAAAAAAGAAATCGAGATGCTGAGGAATTCTTCCTACGATCCCGATTTCCTGAAGAAGCTATAAGCCTTTCTCGATTTCCGAGACGAGGGCCTCGAAGGCTTCTTTTTCGTTTACCGTCCGAAGGACCTTTCCCTTCTTGAAGAGGGCATAGACCCCGTTTCCGCCGGCTAGGCCGATATCGGCATCCCGGGCCTCCCCGGGGCCGTTGACGATGCAACCCATGACGGCGACCTTGAGGGGAAGGCGCCTTTCCTCGAGGTAGGTTTGGACTTTCTTCGCTAGGGGCATGAGGTCGACCATCGTCCGCCCGCAAGTCGGGCAGGAGACGAAGAAGGGCCATCCTTCCTCGAGCCCGAGGTCGCGGAGGAGGCGGTGGCCGGCCTTGGCTTCCTCGAGAGGGGGCTCGCTCATCGAAAGGCGGATGGTGTCCCCAATCCCCTCGAGGAGGAGGGGCGAAAGGACGGCGGCCGAGCGGATGAGGCTCACGTCCTTCGGGCCGGCCTCGGTGGCCCCGAGGTGGAGGGGGTAGGGGAAGGCCTTGTCGGCGAGGCGGTTGGCCTCGATGGTGACCAAGGGCGAGGAGCTCTTGAGGGAGATGACGATGTCATGGAAGGCGTTCCGTTCGAGGATCGCGACGTGCTTCCGGGCGGCCTCGAGCATCTCTTCGGCCGTGGCCTCGCGGTCCTTGAAAAGGCTTCCCCCGTTGATCCCGATCCGGATGGGGATGAAACGTTCCTGGCAAGCCGCGACGACGGCCTTGACCCGGTCCTCGCCCCCGATGTTCCCGGGATTGATCCGGATGGCCGCGACCCCGTTAGCGGCCGCGAGGAGGGCGAGGCGGTAGTCGAAGTGGATGTCGGCTACGATGGGAACCGGGCTCTCCCGGGTCAGGCGGGAAAGGGCCCGCCCGTCTTCCTCGTCGAGGACGCTTACCCGCATGATGTCGAGCCCATAGGGGAGGGCCTCCTTGATCTGCCCGAGCACTTCGTCGACCTTTTCCGTCTTGACGGCGGCCATCGACTGGACGGAGATCTTGGACTTTCCCCCGAGGGGGAGAGGCCCGACCTTGACGAGCCGCTTTTCCTTCCGCTTGATTTCCATGCCTCCCATTTTACCTCAGCGGGCGGACGCGGTCAGGAGGAGTGGATCGGAGAAGGCTTTTTTTAAATGCGGCAAAAAACCTTTTCCTTCCTCCCCTCCCCGTGCTACAATCGCCCTCGCGTAAAAAGGTTTGGTGAGTAAAAATGGCAAACAAGGCGAATCGGATCAACGTTACCCTCAAGT
>CASFWS010000125.1 GCA_949298295.1 uncultured Bacillota bacterium
CCCTGCATGACATCGCGGTCCGAACCGAAGAAAACAACGAACAAAGCGTACTGAGCGATTGCCCCCAGCGGGATGAGCGATTTGGCTGGCTAAACGACCTCTCCAGCCGTGCCATATACCTGAATTACGATTTCGATGCCTCCTCTTATCTTTACAAGGTTGCGGTCGATATCGCCGACACGGCCAACGCGAAAGGCGAAATCGCCGACACGGCTCCCTATTTCACTGGGGGTCAGCCGGCCGATACGACGACCGCTTCCTTCCTCCTTCTCGCCGACAAGCTGATCCACCTCTATGGGGAGAAGGAAAAAGCCGAGGCAGTCTACCCCTCACTCAAGGCCTGGGTCGAGGCGCTGCTCGCCAGGAGCCACGATGGCTGCATGGATTATTACTACTACGCCGATTGGGTTCGGCCTGAAGGCCTTCCTTCCAAGCAAGCCCAGCCGGAGGTGGTCTCGACCTTCTTCCTTTATTGGCATGTGGCTCTTCTTGCGAAAATCGCCGCAAAACTTGGCCATAAGAAAGACAATTCCCATTATTCCTCGCTTCTAAGGAAGTTGAAGATGCTTCAAAGGAAGGCCTATCTCAAGGATGGGCTCTTCGGGAGCGGCTCGGTCACCGAGACGGCAATGGCCCTCGAACTCGGCCTCTACGTGGAAGAAGAAAGAGAGGCTGCCTATTCCCACATGAAGGATCTCATCGCTTTGGATGGGACCCATCTCAACTGCGGGAACCAAGGCTACCGCTTCGCCTTCTATGAACTCTGCCGGCACGGGGATATCGATTTGGCCTTTGCCATCTTGCGGAACCAGGAGTACCCGGGCTGGGGCTACATGCTGGAAAACGGAGCGACGAGCGTCTGGGAACGCTGGGAGAAAGCGGTGCTGGCCACCATGAATTCCTTCAATCACCCGATGTTCGCTTGTTACGACGCGCTCTTCTACCGCTTCCTGGCCGGAATCGAAATCACCGACATCGAGGAAGGAAAGGGGCTCTTCGATCCCGCCCCTCTCCAAGAGAACATCCCCTTCCGCGTCTCCTACAAGACCCGGAAGGGAACCATCGAGGTTTCCTCGAAGGGGGTCGAAGACGGAACGCGATCCTACGAGATCGACGTTCCTTACGGGCTTGTCCTCCACGTGCCTTCCCTCGGGAAGCAGCTCGGGGCCGGCCACCATGAACTGGCGTTCCATGTTTCTAAATAGAACCCCGCAAGGGAAAAGGAGGAAAAAGACATGAACGAAAAGACGAAACGCGCTTACGAGGAGGCCAAGAAGGTCTACGCCGAATATGGCGTCGACGTCGAGGCGGCCCTCGAGAAATTCAAGACGATCCAGGTCAGCCTTCAGTGCTGGGCCGGCGACGATGTCAAGGGCTTCGAGAACCTCGGCCCGGTCGCCAGCGAAAACGTGGTCACCGGCGGCTATCCCTATGCCGCGAGGAACGGCGACGAACTCCGGGGCGACATCGAGGAAGCCTTCTCCCTCTCGCCGCTTACCCACCGGGTCAATCTCCACTCGATGTATGCCGAGCACGGCCATCCGCGGAACGACCTCACGGTCGAAGATTTCCGGGAGTGGATCGACTGGGCCAAGGCCAAGGGCTACAAGCTCGACTTCAATACCTCGTTCTTCACCCATCCGATGATGGACAAGGGCAATAGCGTCTGCTCCTTCTCCAAGGAAGTCCGCGACTACTGGATCAAGGCCGGCATCGACAGCCGGAAGATCTCGGTCGCCATCGGTAGGGAACTCAACGACAAGTGCTACAACAACTTCTGGTTCCCCGACGGCACCAAGGACATCCCGGCCAACCGCAAGTACTACCGGGAACTCCTCAAGGACGCCCTCGACCAGATGTTCGCCCATAAGTACACCGAAGAGGAGAGCAAGTACGCCTGCGACGTCCTCGAAGGCAAGTGGTTCGGTATCTCGACCGAGTCCTTCGTCGTCGGCAGCCACGACTTTTACATCGCCTATGCCGCGAAGAACGGTCTCGGCGTCACCCTCGATACCGGGCACTTCCGCCCGACCGAGGACGTGGCTGACAAGATCAGCGCCATCTATCCCTTCGTGAACGGGGTGATGCTCCACGTGAGCCGCGGCATCCACTGGGACAGCGACCACGTCGTCATCGAGGACGACGGCCTCCAGGGGATGATGAACGAGCTGAAGCGGGGCGACTACTACGGCAAGGTGGCCATCGGCCTCGACTTCTTCGACGCCTCGATTTCCCGCGTCTACGGCTGGGTCATCGGCCTCCGGGCCACGGCCAAGGCCATCCTGAAGAGCCTCCTCGAGCCGACGGCGATGCTTCAGAAAGCCGAGCTCGAAGAAGACAAGAGCCAGCGCCTCCTTCTCATGGAAGAAGAGAACAACCTCCCCTTCAACGCCGTCTGGAATTACCTCCTCGAGAGCAAAGGCATCAAGAGCGGCCTCGAAATGGAAAAGGAACTCAAGCGCTACGAGCGCGAGGTCCAAAGCATTCGCAAGTGAGGAACAGCCATGGAAAGAATCCTTGAGTGCCCGTCCATCGGGCAATATCTCTCCATCATCGACAACATGTACCGCCTCGGCTGGGACGAGCGGAACGGCGGCAACGTCTCGATGCTTCTCTCGCCCGAGGAGGTCGAAACCTACGTCCCGGAGGAGACGATCCGGGAGATTCCCCTCCCGATCGTTGCCGACGAAATCCTCCGGGGAAGGACTTTGGCCATCACCCGGACCGGCGGCTATTTCCGGAATACCAAGGGCAATCCCCGCCATAACATCGGCGTCATCACCGTCTCCGACGACGGGAAGACTGCCCATCTTCACTGGGGCTTCGAGGACAACGGCTCCTTCACGAGCGAGGTCTATGCCCACCTCATGTGCCACGCGACCCGCCTCAAGGTCAACCCGCGGAACCGGGTCGTCATGCACACCCACCCGACGAATCTCTTGACCCTCACCCACCTCGTGAAGCTCGACGAAAAGGAACTCACCTTGGCCCTCTGGCGGACGATGACCGAGTCGATCGTCGTCTTCCCCGAAGGGGTCGGGGTCCTTCCCTGGATGCTTTGCGGGACCAACGAAATCGGCG
>CASFWS010000126.1 GCA_949298295.1 uncultured Bacillota bacterium
CTTCGCCCCCCTCGAGAACCTCGGGCTCATCATTCTCGACGAGGAGCATGTCGATAGCTACAAGCAGGACAACGCGCCCCATTACCACGCTCGGGAGGTCGCCATCATGCGGGGGCGGGCCGGAGCCAAGGTCGTCCTTGGCTCGGCGACTCCTTCCCTCGAGACGAGGGCCCGGGCCCTCAAGGGAGTCTACGGTTATGCTTGTTTGCCCCACCGGGTCAACGAGCGGCCCCTTCCCCTCACGACGATCGTCGACCTCCGCGCGCCCGGGGCGATGGGAGGCGAATCGAACAAGCTTTCGAAGTACCTCGTCGAGAAGATGCGGGAAAAGCTCTCCAAAAAGGAACAATGCCTCCTCCTCATCAACCGCCGCGGCTATTGGAGCGGGATCAACTGCCCCCGGTGCGGCCACCTCTTCAAGTGCCCGGAATGCGGAAGCAATCTCGTCTACCATTTCCGGGAACGCCTTCTCAAATGCCACCATTGCGGGCACGTCGAGCTTTACCCCGATGCCTGCCCCGAATGCGGCTCCCACGGTCTAAGGCGGGTCAACTACGGGACCGAGCGGCTCGAGGAGGAAGTGGCCTCTTTATTCCCGGAAGCCCGGATTGCCCGCCTCGATAGCGACACCGCTCGTTCGACTTCCCGCCTCGAAAAGCTCGTCCGCTCGTTCCGGGAAAGGGAATTCGACGTCCTCGTCGGAACCCAGATCGTCGCCAAGGGCCACGACTTTCCTTATCTCACGCTGGCCGCCGTTGCCGATGCGGACATCGGCCTTGCCCTACCGGGCTACCGTTCAGCCGAGCGGAGCTTCGAACTCATCGCCCAGGCGGTCGGCCGGGCCGGGCGAAGCTCGATTCCCGGGGAAGCCATCATCCAGACCTGCAACCCCAATCATTACGCCATCGTCTACGGGGCCAAGCAGGATTATCCCGGCTTCTTCCTTAGGGAAATGCGGGAACGGAAAATCGCCCAGTTCCCGCCCTACGTTTTCCTCATCGCCGTCGAATTCGGGGCCATAAGCGAGGAAAAGGCGGCCGAAGAGGCTCTTTCCTTCGCTGGGGAACTGCGTTCCCTTGGCCTCGAGAAGACGAAGGTCATCGGTCCCGTCGTTCCTTATTTCGTTCGCCGGGACGGCTATTTCCGGCGCGTCGTCGTCCTCAAGTTCAAGAAGCGGGAAGCGGTGGAGGGCCACCTTCGGGAGCTCCTTGCCCGCCACGGGGCGGTGCCGGGAATAAGGATCGACGTCGACGTCGACCCGCTCGACTATTAACCAACTGTAAAGCGAAGGCCGTCCCCGGCTCTCCTGCCGCTTCCTGGAAAGTCCCCGGCGAACGATACTTTTGGGGCGCTCGCGGCTGCAAAAACCTTTGGACTGCCCTGCGCGCGTGCTATAATTCACGGACGGAAGAGTATGATAACCATCGACATCCTGGGGCTCGACCAGTACGTGGCGGGCCATTACAGCCGCGAACACGAGAAGAACCTCGCCTCCCTTTTCGAGGTGAGCGAGGACGAAATCGCCTTCTATTCGCCGAACAGCACGCTCTTCCATGACGGGGTCGAGCAGATTTCCTGGAATTGCCTGATTCTCGTGCACGCCGACGCGAAGTACGAAGCGGTGGAGGACAAGGTTGCCGAATACCTCCTCAGGACGATGACCGATTTTTCGGTCAACGTCGATCTTCGCTTCGAGTACTTCCACGGCCACGAGTACCGTCGGCACAATCCCTCTTATCCGCGCTTCCTCAAAGCCGAGAACATCAAGGAAGCCGAGCTCTCCGCCGACGAGGCGGCCGCGGAAGCCTTCGATGCCCCCTTGCCCTCGGAAGGGATTCCGGGCGAGGAAGGCGGCATCTATCTCGGCAACGCCTTCGAGGGCAAGATGGATGCCCTCGAGGAAAAGGCTGCCGCCGATTTGGCGGCATATATCAAGGGCAAGGAGGGCGAGTGACCGCCCTTTTGCGTTTTCGGAGGTACTAACCATGGAAGAGACCGAACTTCAAATCTCCCTCGCGGAGGAAATCCTTAAGGACATTGCCGTCGAGGACGTTCCGTTCAACGAGGCGCTCAGGAAGAAATTCCAGCCGCGGGAAAACGAGCCGCTCAGGAAATACCGCTCCTTCGTGGCCGGTCTTGTCGGCTGCGAGCTGCGCCACCATTTGCTTTTCGCGGCTCTTCTTAAGAACGTCGAAGGGCTCGACGAAGCCGAGAAGCGGTTGGTCGCCCTCGGCCTGGCCGACGTCTATTACTACAAGCGGATCGGCTACGATGAGATGGTCTCTTGCGTTAAGTCGCGCCTCGGCGAGGAGAAATTCGCCCTCGTGGAGCCGCTCTTCCAGAAGGCCCTTTCCGACGTCCACGACTTCATGCCGGAAGATGCCGGGCAAAGCTGGACCGACCAATATCTCTCCCTTCGCTACAACTGCCCCGAATGGGCGATGCGCATCTGGTCGCACTACGGCAAGGGCGTGATGGGCAAAATCCTCCGCAAGAACGCCCGCCCCGGCACGATTTCGGTCCGCCTCGGCGCCCCGATTGACCCGGCGAGCTTCTACGAGGCCAACCCCGATTTCAAGCCTTCGGCCGTCGAAGGCATCGCCTATTACACCGGCAAGTCGCCGCTACGCCGCCTCCCTGACTATGTCAATGGGACGATTTGGCTCGAGCGCCCGGCCACCAAGTACGTTCTCGACCTTCTCCCGCTCGAGACCCCGGCCGAGGCCCTGGTCTATAGCGGCCTCGAGGATTCCTCTTTGCTCCTCGAAGCGGTGGAGCGCTATTCCAACGTTGCCCTCAATCTCGGCTGCAAGTCGAAGAACAGCCATGTCGCGGTGAGCCGCCTTATCAAGAGCAAGAACCTGAAGACCGTCAATTTCTTCGAGGGCGAAGCCAACGACGCCCTCCTTACGGCCGCCGTTTCCCGGCCGGTCGACCTCGCCATCTGCGCCCCTCTTTCCTCGAGCTTCGACCAGATCCGCGAGAGCCCGGACTTCCTCCTCCACTTCAAGAACGAGGAGATGGAAAAGGTCCTCGCCGAGGAAAAGGCGACCCTCGAAGCCGTAGGCAAGTTCGTCG
>CASFWS010000127.1 GCA_949298295.1 uncultured Bacillota bacterium
GGAAATCGATCTCGAAAATACGCTCCTTCCGGGTAGTTTTCCTATAAGGAAGGGCGTACCTTTCGGAGGCCAGGTGCCGTTTCATCGAGCCAACTATATTACAAGGCGAAGGCAACCGCCATTCTACCGTTGCTTTTTGCGGAGGTAGATTTCACGTTTCCTACAAATAAAAGGAGATTTGCGGTCCTATTTGTGATGAAGATAGTTTCTTCGGCGGCTTAGAAGGGAAGTCTCGCCCAAGGGGACGACGGCTTTGAAGGAATTGTTCTTCTTCCTCATGCGGAGGGCATTCGCCTCGGCCTTGGCCTTTAGCTCGGCCACCTGCCGGCGGCGGATGGCGGCCGTGACCGGGCTTTTCCGGACGGCAATCTTCCTTTCCTTTCGGGAGAAATAAGGAACGAGGAAGAGGAAAGGGAAGATGGAAGCAAGCAACGAGCCGAGCATGAAGGAGAAGCCGATGTCGCTAAGGTAGGAGGCCTCGCTTGAAAGGGTGGTCAAGGCCGACAGGATAGATAGAACAGCGAGAAAGGATGAAGCTATGAAAAGGCCTTTGTCCCGATTCTCGACGAAAAGACCAAGGAGGGGAACCCCGGCAAAAGACCCAGCCGCGAAAAGAGGAATCGTGGCCGGGAACGCCGTGGGTTCGATGCTTTCGCCTTCGCTGCCATAGCCGGGCCGGGCAGCTGCCAATCTCAGCGTGAAGAGAAGGGCTAGGGCAAAAAGGGAGGGAACCAAGATGGATGAGGCAAGGCGGATGGCGAGTTCTTGGTCGGCATCCTTCTCAAGAAGCATGAAAGGAATGGCGATCACAGTGACGACAATCGCCCCGAGGGCGTAGGAAAGAAGAACATTCTCGATGTATTCGGATATGACGAGATGGCCGAAGAGAAGGCCGGAAGCCACCGAGACGGCAACGGCCACGAGATAGGCATACCAAGGGAGGGTGTCCTCCTTCTTTCTGAGCGCGATGCCAAGGAGGGCACCGGCCATCGCGAGCAAGGCGAAGAAAGGGAGGGGCACGATGACCGAGACGAGGGTGACGACCAGCGAAGGAAGGAATTCGAACAGGGCTTCCGAAACGGTCCCGTCGCTTCCGAGGCCTACGAGAAGGAAAAGAAGGCCGACCGCGAAAACGATCAGGGGCCCGGCGTACTTTCCGTATTGATAGATGCTCTTTGGCACCCCGTCATTATACACAACGACCCCTTTATATAAAGGGAAGCCCTTTCGGTGTGCTACAATCGGGAGCAATGAAGAAGCAAATAAAAGGCAAGGCCGACGACGCAAAACTCGTTGCCGCTTATCAGGCGAACATGAAAAACAATGCGCAGGCCGTCCTCGTCAGCCGGATTTGCGGCTGTCCCCATTGCGGCCTGGCGTTTCCGACCGGGGAGATAACCGATTGGGCCGAAGGCAAAAAGCAATCGATGACGGCCCTTTGCCCCCATTGCGGCTTTGCCGACGTCGTTCCTGAGGCCAGCGGCCTCGACATTTCCGAAGAGGCCCTCGCCAAGGTCGGGAAAATCCTTTTCCCGAACGACCGCTCGGTTACCGCCCGGGCTTGCAAACTGGGTTTCGTCAGCCTCTATGACGATGGCCTTCTTAACGAAACCGCTCGCAACGAGGCCCTCTTTTTGCAGTATTCGAGCGATTTTGCCAGCGAGGGCAACCCGTATGCCCTAACGCGGATCGGGCTGCTTTATGAATTTGGATCCCCTTTTACCAAAATCGATTACAAGGCGGCTTTTTCCTACTATGCAAGCGACGGCCTTGCCGGCGATGGGTTCGCCCTTGCCCGCCTCGGCCGCTGCCTTGAAGGGATGGGCTCCGACAAGAACAACTTCGATGACGCTTTCCGGTGTTATGCCCATAGCTCGGCCCTTGGGAGCGATTACGGGAAGATGTACATCGGCGACTGTTTCTTGAAGGGGCTCGGAGTCAAAGCCGACCGCGAAGCCGCGGCCGGCATCTACATGTCCCTCTTTCATAGCGTCTACAAAATGTTCGTTGAGAGCAAAGGGAACAATCCCCACATCCTGCCCGAGCTCTGCTATCGGATCGCCCGGCTCCTTGTCGACGAAACCGACCGCGATTTCGTTTACATGGCCCTTCGCTACGCCCTCATTGGCCAATACGCCCTGACCTTCAAGCGGAAGGACCCTCTTTTCAAACACTACCCCCTCGATGAAATGGACAAGGAATTCCGCTCGATCCTCGACCGGGTCGGAGGCGAATTCGGGGCCGTGGCCGATGCTCCCTATTTTGACGTGAATTGTTTCTTCGATACCTTTGACGTTTTCGGGGACGAAGGTTACCTCGACCAGGGGCCCGGCCGAATCGCCATAACCCCGGTCGAGGGGAGCCGCGATTCCTATTATCTCGAGATAAACATGGCCAGCGACTCGCTCCTCGTCGTCGACATGCAAGCCCTTTATTGCGGTTTCCATTCCGGACCGACCCATTGGCTTTTCGACGGGGTCGCGGCAATGAGCAAGAAGCGGAGAAATTTCTACTTCCTCAACGCCTCCACGAAGTCCCGGAACGAGATAACCTTCGAATCGATGGAAGGCGAAGCCCATGACCTCACGTTCTATCTAAAGGAGAACGACGAGGGCGGCGAGGGCTCTGAAGAGAAGAAACGGAAGGGCGAAGCTTGATGACCGCGTTGACTCCTTTGAAGAAGTACCGCGCGAAGGTCGTCTTTGCCCCTTTCATGAAACTCGTCGAATGCGTGGCCGAGCTGGCCACGCCTTTCCTCGTCCGTTACGTGATCGACGACGGCATTGCCGAGGGGAGGATGGACGTCATCCTCCTTTTCGGCGGAATCATCCTCGTTTTGGCTCTCGTCGGCTTTGCCTCGACGATGGTCGCCCAATACCTTGCTAGCCGCGTGGCCGCCGATTACGGGCACGACCTTCGAAGCGCCCTTTTCGAGCGGACCTTTGCCCTCGGGGAAAGGGAACTCGATAGCTTTTCCAAAGCCAAGGTTTCGACCCTTATCGGCAACGATGCCTTCGCCATGGAAAATGGTATGGTCTGCACCGCAACCAACCACTGCGGCGGCATTCTGGGC
>CASFWS010000128.1 GCA_949298295.1 uncultured Bacillota bacterium
CTGGCGGTCTATTTCGCCTTTAAGAAGTAGAATCCCCGGATTCTGTCCCTAGGCGGCTTTTCGATTTGAGAAAAGCCAGGTCCCTTTTTTCCATACATATTCGAGAGGCCCTTGGCGGTACCGTGAGAGCCACCATACGCTCAGGCGCTGCTGTGCTGCGAAGATCAGTATGCCGGTAATCAGACAGGCCGTTGTGCCGAAGTAGCGGTACATTCCCAATCCCCAGGCATAATAGATGGATGCCCCTACGATCGACTGCCCGATGTAGTTGCTCAGACTCATGCGCCCGAAGGGTACGAAAATCCACTGTCGGTCGGCGATCTTTCCGCCCCGGTACCATAGTAGAATGAACCCCGATGCGAGAATGGTCGTGAAGGCAAAGTTGGAGAGCGATAGGGCCAGAATTTTGGCTGGGGTGAGGATGGTGGTGTTGTGGATCAGATCGGGGAGCGTGAGCCGCAGAGCATAGAGCGGAATGAACCCGATGATACCGAAGACGATGGAAAGGATCTTAAGGGCTTTCATGGCTGACATTATACCCCAAGGCCAAGGAAAAGCCCCGGAAACCCGGGGCTAGAGACGGCAGGAGGCCTCCCTTACATGAGGGAGCGGTAAAGGGCGATGACCTCTTCCTTGGTCGGGGTCCTAGGATTCCCGGGCATGCAGGCGTCGGCCATGGCCGAGTCGGCGAGGAAGGAGAGGTCCTCTTCCTTCACGATGCCCTTGAGGGAAGTCGGGATGCCAACGTCGACCGAGAGCTGGCGGACGGCGTCGATCGCGGCCTTCCGGTATTCTTCCTGGCTCATCTTCTCGACGCCTTCGACGCCCATCGCCTTGGCGAGTTCCCGGTACTTCTCGCCGGTGTAGTCGGCGTTATAGGCCATCCCGGTCGGGAGGAGGATCGAGCAGGCGACCCCGTGGGGGGTGTCGTAGAGGGCGCTCAAGGGATGGGCCATCGAGTGGACGATGCCGAGGCCGACGTTGGAGAAGCCCATGCCGGCGACGTATTCGGCAAGAGCCATCCCTTCCCGGCCTTCCTTCTCGCCCTTGTAGGCGGAACGGAGGTTCTGGGAAACGAGCTTGATGGCTTCGAGGTGGAGGCAATCGCTCAGCTCCCAAGCGCCCTTGGTGATGAGGCCCTCGATGGCGTGGGTCATGGCGTCCATCCCGGTGGCGGCCGTAAGGCCCTTCGGCATCGTCGACATCATGAGGGGGTCGACGAAGGCGACGATCGGCATGTCGTGAGGATCGACGCAGACGAACTTCCGGTGCTTTTCCTCGTCGGTGATGACGTAGTTGATGGTGACTTCCGCCGCCGTGCCGGCCGTCGTCGGGACGGCGAAGATGGGGACGCAGGGATTCTTGGTCGGGGCCACGCCTTCGAGACTCCTGACGTCAATGAACTCGGGGTTGGCGACGATGATGGCGATGGCCTTGGCCGTATCCATCGAGGAGCCGCCGCCGATGGCGATGATGTAGTCGGCCGAGGCATTCTCGAAGGCCTTGACGCCTTCCTTGACGTTTTCGATGGTCGGATTCGGCTTGATGCCGTCATAGACTTCGTAGGCGAGCTTGTTATCCTCGAGGAGCTTCGTCACGTGATCGATGACCTTGAACTTCACGAGGTCAGGATCGGTGCACACGAGCGCTTTCTTGAAATGATGGGCTTTCGCTTCCGCCGGGATGGAGTCGATGGCTCCATAGCCATGGTAGGAAACGGGGTTTAGACAGAAACGGTTGGCCATTTGAAAATTTCCTCCTTGCTAACCGTGGAGATTATAAAGCGCTTACATTGGCGGTTGTGAGCAACTTTCATGCGCATCGCGCAAGGTCGTTCTCTCCTTGTGGGAGAGGCTCACTCCTCCTCGATGGAGCGGAGAAAGGGGGCGAAGGTCGAGGAAGGCAAGTCCTTGGGGTCCTCCGAATAAAAGGCCGTTTTCTCGAGCATAAGGAGGTAGGCCTTCCGGTCGTAGGCCTCGTGGATGGCCTTGAGCTGGGCCTTCGAGGCCCGGTAGACCCCCTTCATCTTGGGGAAGCAAGAATGGATAAGAGGGCTGAAAAGGGCCTTGTCGCTAATGTCCATAACCTCGTCGGTGAAGGGGGCAAGGAGGAGTTGGAGGCTATTGGGATTATTGAAGAGGGCTTCTTTCTTCGGGAAGTAGCCAAGGATCGCGGAAAGCTTCCTTGTCGCCGTCTCGTAGCAGTTGGTCTTCCAACCATCGATGTCGAGGAGGCAGATGACCTCGTCGTAGGAAAGATCCCGGTAATAGGCGTCGAAAAGGGAGGGGATGTTCCCGACCCCTTCGGCGTTCACCACTTCGATTTCGAGGCCGGCATCAAGGCGAGCGCAAGAATTCACGATCTTCAGGAAGTTGACTTCCTCGTTGCCCTCGACGATGAGGGCGAGGCGGTAATCAGCCATTTTTCCTCCTCTTCCCAAGCTCGACGAGGAACTTGGCAAGGGCGGCCCGGTTGACGCTTCCGAGCTTCCCGCGGAGGAAGAGGTCCTGAGGGTCCTCCCCTTCCTTCACGAGCTTCTCGAGGGAGAAGATCGCGGCCCCGTGTCCTTTCTTGGCAATCAGCTTGATTTGGGGGAGGAGGAAAAGCCGCTTCGTGTCGAGCAACGTGATGTCGTGGGAAGCGAAGACGAGCTGGGCCCCAGGGTTATCGATGTTGTTGAACAGGGAGACGAAAGCCCGCGTGAGGACGAAGGAGAGGCCGGAATCGAACTCGTCGATGAAAAGGGCCTTCTCCCCAAGGAGGGCGTCGACGACGTAGGGAGCGAGGGCGGATGCCCGCCGGGCCCCGAGGGAGGAAAGGCCTTCCACTCCCTTCTCGATGCCAAGGCCAAGGGAAGAGAGGAGGAGGCGGCTGAGGGGGTCTTCCTTGGGGCGGGCGGGTCTTCCTTGGGGCGGGGGGGAAGCTCGTCCATGAAGAGGACTTCGAGGCGGCGGCCCTGCTCGAGGAAGGGGCGGCGGCTTTTCTCGTCGAGGTCACTGGCCCTTCCCTCCTTCCCGTCGAAGCGCTCATAGACAAAGCGCTTGGCCAGGGCGTCGTAGGCAAAGGAATAGGCGTGGCTTCTTCCTTCAAGGACGAAGGAAAGCCCCATCTTCACCACTTGGTCCTTCGCGTGGATGTTCGAGACGGCCTCCGAGGCAAGGTCCTCGCCGAGGAGGGCTTTCCTAAGAAGGGAGACGGCTTCGAGGAAGGAGGTCTTCCCGACGTTGTTCCCGGAGAAGATGGCCGCGGACTTGTAGAGGAGGGAGCGCCCTTCCTTCAGGTAGTTGCCTTGGAGGCGGTCGCTAGGAAGGGCCCGCAAAGAGAAAGAGGCCGGGGAAAGGAAGGCCTTGAAGTTGGAAAGGCGGATGTCCTTGATCATGGAAGAATGATAGCCCAAGGCCTCCCCCAAGAAAAAGGCGGGGACCGAAAGGAAGGCCCACCTTCAAGGGCCCATTGAACCAAAAACGGCCGCAAAAGCCACCTCATTCTCGCGAAAAGGGACATAAGAGCCAAGAAACCGGCCAATCGGGGGAAAGACTCCCTTTTCAACCAGCGGTTGAGAAGGGTTCAACCAACCGATGGGCGCTTTCCACTTCCCGGCTATGAACTTCGGCCTGAAATCGGGCTTCAATGGAGCCATGGAGGAATCCAATATGGAACAAAGCAATGACAACCTTGCCCCGACATATCAAAATGCCCTCGTGGAGAAGGAGGGAGGAACGATGGATAGCTTCGCCAGGAATCTCGTCGACCTAAGGAAAAAGGCCGGGCTCACTCAAGAGGAGCTCGCTTCCAAGCTCGAATTAAGCGCCCAGTCGATCAGCAAATACGAGACCGGGATCGCCAATCCGGACATCTCCTACCTTCCCGGCCTCGCGGATGCCCTCGGGGTGACCATCGACCGCCTTTTCGGGCGGGAAAGCGTCGTCTACGTCGAGGAACGGAAACCCAAGAAGATCATCGTGAAGGTCAACTCGAAAGACGGGGACAACGTCAATCTCAACCTGCCCTACCGGGTAGCCAGGTCCTTCCTGAAATCCGAAGGGAACAGCGCGTTGAAGGACATCGACCTCGAGGCCGTCTTCGAGGCGGCCGAGCAAGGGTGCTTCGGAACAATCATCGACGTCAAAAGCGCCGACGGCGACGTCGTCCAAATCATCGTCGAGTAGTCAAAGGGCGGCTTTGACCTCCGCTAAGGCGAGGCGATCGGCTGGAAGGAAGGCCAAGCGGTCCAATTCGTCTTTCCCTACCCACCTTGCGCTTTCGTGCTCGCGGAGTTCCAAATGCGGATCCTCGAGGCGGCAAAGATAAAGGCGCATCGAGATGCGGAAGGATGGGTAATCCCATTCGACGGAGGTGAGGAAGCCATCGACGACGATGGACGCGCCGAGCTCTTCTTCGATTTCGCGTCTGATGGCCTCTTCAGGGGTTTCCCCGGGCTCAATTTTCCCGCCCGGGAACTCCCAGCCGTCCTTGAACTCG
>CASFWS010000129.1 GCA_949298295.1 uncultured Bacillota bacterium
CCACCTGAGCGATGCCCTTACGACCATCCACGAGCAGGGCCACATCTACGGGATCGAGGACTACTACGACTATTCGAAGGCCTATGACCTCCTCGGCGGCTACGACATGCAGGACATCGGCCTCGGGGATTGGAACTCCTTCTCGAAGATGTCGCTTGGCTGGGTCGACCCCATCTACGTCGATCTTGGAAGCGGGGAAGAAGGAAGCGTTCTCCTCAAGCCGGCTTCCCTGGGCGGAAGCCCTCTCCTTGTCGGGACGAACTGGAACGGGACGGCCTTCGACGAGTATATCCTCATCGAGCTTTTCGCGAAGGTCGGCAATAGCGCTTGCCAGTGGGACGCCTATGAGAGCGCCTACGGCGCCTCCCTCGGGGAGGGCGGGATCCGCCTTTACCACGTCGATGCCCGGCTCGGGCGCTTCCGGCCCCTCTCCAACGGCTACTATTCGGCCATCGGCTTCGTCGATGAACTGCCGGAGGGGCCGGGGACCGACGAGGTCTACCTTCCGGGCAACAACAACACCTATTTCGACCAGGATTACGCCGCCCCGGCCGTCGCCACGGTGCGAAACGAAAGCGGCTATGCCGTCTCCAAGTACAACCTCCTCCACCTGATCCAGGCCGACGGGAGCAACTCCTTCGCCCGGGTCGGCGGGGGCGCGAGCGCGCTTCTTGAAGAAGACGATCTCTTCCTCACGGGCGACACCTTCACCCTCGAAGGCTACGCGAACTCCTTCTATGAGGAAACGACGCTCAATAAGGGCGATGCCTTCCCTTACGAAATCAACTTCGAAGAGGTCGGCCCCGAGGAGGCAAGAGTGACTATCAGCCGTCAGTAACTTCGGCTCGAAGGAAGGGAGACACGCCCTTCCTTTTTTGCTTTTTTGGAAAAGGAAGGGGCTTTTGCGGACTTTTCGAGGGAAACGATATCCAAAAAGGCTGAATCTCGCCAAAAAAGGCAAAATGCCTTTTGCCCTTTCCTACCCCCGAACACCTAGAATGGTAGGCATGGAAAGCACAAACATCGGGTCGACCCCGAAGCTCAAGCTGAACGTCAAGCGTACGATGCTGATCGGCTTTGCCTTCTTCGGCATCCTCCTCCTCTGGCAGGTCTACGACAGTTGGTGCCCGACCTTCCTCACCGAGATCTTCATGGACGCCCTCGGGACGGGTGAAGAGACCGAGGTCCAATACCTCGTCGGCATCGTCATGGCCCTCGATAACCTCGCTGCCCTCATCATGCTCCCGGTCTTCGGGCGGATGAGCGACAAGACGAAGACCCCGATCGGCAAAAGGATGCCCTTCATCCTCCTTGGGACCCTCGTCTCGGCCATCGCCTTCCCCTTCATCCCGGTCTGCTTCCATTACAGCAACGTGGCCGGGGTCATCTCCCTCATGGCCATCGTCATCTTCTTCATGATGATGTACCGTTCCCCGGCCGTCGCCCTCATGCCCGACATCACCCCGAAGCCCCTTCGGAGCAAAGCCAACGGGATCATCAACATCATGGGCTACCTCGGCGGGGCCTTTGCCACCTTGGCCGGCATCGTCTTCGTCCTCACCGACTACCTCGGCACCGGGAAGACGACCTGGGCCACCGGGAACATCTGGGCGATCGAAGCCCCCTTCCTCATCGCCTCGGTCCTCATGGTCGCCTCGGCCCTCGTCCTCTTCTTCACCATCAAGGAGAACAAGCTCGAAAGGGAACTCCGCCCCGAGATGGAACGCGGGGAAAGGGAAGCCCAGTCCGTCGACCGGGTCGAGGAAGGGAAGCCCCTTTCCCCGGCCAACCGCCGGATGCTTCTTCTCATTTTGGCCGCCGAGGTGTTCTGGTTCATGGCCGATAACGCTGTCGGGACCTACTTCGGGAACTACGTCATGTATTACGTCCACGCCTCCTCCCAGACGACGATGATCACGACGATCCTCATGGGCGTCGCCTCGGTCATCGGCTTCGCGGTGGCTGGCTTCCTAGCCGACAAGATCGGGCGGAAGCACACGATGCTCATCGGCCTTTCCCTCGCCCTTGTCGGCTACTTCGCCATGTGCTTTACCGCCGAGGGGAACCCGCCGGCCGGGGAGTACGCGGCCTTCCCGTGGCATCTCTACCTCGTCTATATCCTCAAAGGGTTCGGCATGAGCCTCGTCAACACCTGTTCCTTCCCGATGGTCGTCGAGCTCGCGACCGGGAAGAAAGTGGGGCAGTTCACCGGCTACTACTATGCCGCCTCGATGGGGGCCCAGACCCTTACCCCGGTCCTCGTCGGCCTTGTCATCTTCCTCGTCCCCGACTTCGGCTGGCGGATGCTCCCGATCTACGCGACCATCATGATGGGCATCTCGATCGCCATCTTCCTCTTCGTCAAGAACGTCAAGATCCATAACGTCGACACCCCGAAGGGCCTCGAGGCGATGGGAGATATCGACTGATGCCGGCTTTCTTGACCCATCGCTCTTTCGCGCTCCGCCTCCTCAAGGGGCGGCCCGAGCTTCCGAGGAAGGCCTTCCTTCTTGGAAGCCAAGGCCCCGATCCCTATTTCTTCCATGGCCAGCTTCCGTGGCGGAAGCGGGAAGGCGGGAAGGCGGTGGCTGCCTTTGGAAGCGAACTCCATCATCTCGACCCAGCCTCCTATTTCGCTTCCCTGGCCGAAGTAGCCCGGGAAAGCGGCTCAAAGAGCTTTGTTTCCTACCTCTACGGGCTTGGGGCCCATTACTGCCTCGACCGCTCGGCCCACCCCTTCGTCTTCGGCCGGACCGGCTTTAGCGAGGAGAAGAAGCTCGGCGGGAAGCTCGCCCACGACCATACCCTCCTCGAAGTGCTCATCGACGAGGCGGTGGGGACCTCCGACGGGACCTACACCCCCTTCGCCTACCGCT
>CASFWS010000130.1 GCA_949298295.1 uncultured Bacillota bacterium
TATGGGCCGACGATTCCCCTGTCGAAGACAACGGCAAGGCCGCGTTCCAGCGTGAAATGATATTCCCGATAGGGGAACCGAATACGGCATACGCGCAATATTTTACCGGAAAAAGTTACCTCGCTCCCGTGTCTACCGAACAGATACCGTTCTCAAACGTCACCTTCGAGCCGGGATGCCGTAACAACTGGCATATCCACCGCGCTTCCAGCGGCGGCGGACAGAAGCCGACCCCGGTCCCCATCGAGCAGATGGAGCCGGTCCTCAAGCGGATGGGCATGGTCGACGAGTCGATGTTCAACGGCTACGAAGTCGGAACGCGCGTGAAGATCATCAAGGGACCCCTCGAGGGAACCGAAGGGACGATTACCTCGCTCGACAAGAAGACGGGTGCCGTTCAGATCAAGACCCTCTTCTTCGGCCGCGAAACGGTCGTCGATCAGGATTTCTCCGACATCGAGAGGATTTGATTCCTCAAGGCATCGAGCGCCCCGGGCAACCGGGGCTTTTCTTTTTTCCGCCTTTGAATATGAAAAAACATTCATTTAGCCCTTGAACCATGAACAAAGTTTCATATAATGGCCGTGCATGAAAGGAGATTCATATATGGATATGCCTAGTGAATCGGTTCTCGAACGGATGGAAAGTCTTCTCAAGGTTGCCGGCGACTTTACCCGCCTCAAGATTCTTTACGCGATCATGGACGGGGAGAAATCGGTCGGGGAAATCCAAGAAGAAGCGGGGGTCAGCCAATCCTTGGCTTCCCATCAGATCAAAGTGCTCAAGGAAGAAAACCTCCTCGCCATGCGGAAGGACGGGACGCATGTCTACTACGTCCTGGCCGACCATCATGTCCGGGATCTTCTCGAGGTCGTTTACGACCACGTTCAGGAGGCGATGTGAGATGGCAGCGGAAAGAATCGATCAGGCCTATCTCATCACCGGCCTCGATTGCCCGGCTTGTGCCGAGCGGGTCGTCCACCGGATGGAAAAGGAAAGCTGGGTCAGCGAGTGCAACATCGACTACGGGGCAGGGAAGATCTACCTTACCGCCGAGAAGCGCCCCCTTGAGGACATCGATAGGATCGTGAGTTCGGTCGAAGAGGCCTTCCACGTCGCTCCGATCCCGGAAAAGCCGTCCAAGCGGGTGGCTTGGGACAAGGGGATGTGGATCAAGTTCATCCGGGTCGTCGCCGCGTTCCTCCTAAGCGGGGTCACGACTTTCACGATGATGGGCTTTGGAATCGGGGACGAATACATCTGGACGGTCCTTTTACCGGTCAATCTCGTCGCCTGGCTTTTGGCCGGCTACGACGTCGCTTGGTGCTTCATCAAGAACGTCATCCACCTCCGGAACATCTTCGACGAAGCTTTCTTAATGACCATCGCTTCTCTCGGGGCCTTCCTCCTTCCCCTCATCACGATGGACGTGATGAGCTTCTTCGACGCCGTGATGGTCGTCTCCCTTTACCAGTTCGGCGACCTCTTCGACATCGTAGCGAGCCGGAAATCCCACAATGCCATCGTGGAAGCGGTGAGCCTGAAAAGCGAAAGCGCGACCCGCATCGGCAAAAGCGGCCTCGAGACCGTAAAGCCCGAGGAACTGCAAATCGGCGACCTCGTCATGGTCAAGGTCGGCGAATCTTTCCCCTCGGACGGAACCATCGTCTCGGGCGAAGGCAACGTCGACGTCAGTTCCTTGACCGGCGAATTCGTCCCCGTCTACAAGAAGAAGGGAGACGAGGTTCTTTCGGGAACGACCCTCAAAAGCGGCAACCTCACGATTCAGATCACGAAGCCGTATTCCTCCTCGACGCTGGCCAAGATCATGACTTTGGTCGAGAACTCCGGACGCGGCAAGAGCAAGGCCGAGAAATTCATCTCCGTCTTCAGCAAGTACTATACCCCCTGCGTCGTTGCTCTCGCGGCCATCGTGACGGTCCTTCCGCCTCTCTTCCTTGGAATCGGGGATATGGGAACCTGGACGACTTGGCTAAGGGTCGGCCTCTCCTTCCTTGTCATCGCCTGTCCCTGCGCGATCGTCTTGAGCGTTCCCCTTTCCTACTTCGCCGGGATCGGCCTTGCTTCGAAGAACGGGCTGATCGTGAAAGGCTCGCCCTATTTCGATAAGCTCTTGCACATCAAAACCGTTGTTTCCGACAAGACCGGGACCCTTACCTATGGCGACTTCCAGGTCACGACCTGGCATCTTAACGGCCTCGACAAACACACGTTCATGCATTATCTCAAGTGTGCCGAGTCACGCTCGGCCCACCCGATCGCCAAGGCCATCGTCGGCGATGCCAGCGATGCTTTGCAATTGGCTTCCGAGCAGGAAGGCTACGAGGAAATCGCCGGGCACGGCATCAAGACGCGTTACCATGGCGAGGAAATCCTCGCCGGGAACGGCAAATTAATGAGGCAATTCGGGATTGCCTACGACGAGGCGAAGGAAGAAGGGACAGTTGTCCATCTCGCGGTCAATGGTTCCTACAAGGGCTATGTCGTTCTTAACGACGTCATCCGCCGGGAATCGAGGAAAATGGTCGATGGCCTCCATTCTCTTGGAATCGCGATCAAACTCTTTACCGGGGACCAGGAAAAGAACGCCGAAGCGGTGGGGGCCGAACTAGGCCTCGACCAAGTGAGGGCCGGGCTTCTTCCCGAGGAAAAAAGCGAGCTTCTAAAAGGAGAAATCGCGAAAGCCCCGGGTAGCGTGGCCTTTATCGGCGACGGCATCAACGATGCTCCCTCGATTGCCTTAGCCGACGTCGGGGTCGCGATGGGCGGCATCGGGAGCGATTCCTCCATTTCCTCGGCCGACCTTGTCATCATGAACGACGATCCGAGC
>CASFWS010000131.1 GCA_949298295.1 uncultured Bacillota bacterium
GCTTGCTCCTCGGCCGCGGCATTCCACCACGGGTCGAGGTGGATGACCGTGTCGGCCCCCTGGAGGTTCAGCCCCGTACCCCCGGCCTTTAGGGAAACGAGGAGGACTTTCCTTTCAGCTTTCTCGTTGAAGGCCGCGGCGATGGCGACCCTTTCCTTCCCTTCGGTTTCCCCGGTGATTTTCATAGAGGGGATGTTCCGTTCCCCTAGGAGAGCCTCGAGGTGTTCTAAAACTTTGACGAAGGACGAGAAAACGAGGGTTTTATGGCCGTTTTGCGTGGCATTTTCGATCATCATCAGGGCTAGCTGCAGCTTGCTTGAGACGCATTCCATCCCTTCGAGGAAAGTCGAGGGGTCGATGCAGATCTGGCGGAGGCGGGTAAGCATCTTGAGGAGGGCCATGGGGCCTTCTCCTCCTTGGACGAGCTCGCGCGTCTTCATGAGCCAGGACTCGTAAAGGGCCCGCTCGTCCTCCTCCATCTCGACCGGGACCTGGATCGTCGTCTTCGGGGGGAGGGAGGAAAGGACGTCTTCCTTCTTCCGGCGGAGGATGAAGGGGCGGACGAGCAGCTCGACCTTGCGCATCTTCGAATCGGGGCCGTTATCGGCGTATGAATGGAGGAAGCTCGATTCGCTCCCGAGATACCCCGGCATGAGGAAATCGAAGATCGACCAGAGGTCGGTCACGTCGTTCTCGATCGGGGTGCCGGTGAGAACCAGGCGTCGGGCCGCCTCGATTCCCTTGGCCGCGTGGGCTTTTTTCGTCGAGCTGTTCTTGATGAACTGCCCTTCGTCGAGGACGGCGAGGGCAAATCCCTTGCCCTTTAGGAGGTCGATGTCGATCCGGAGGGTGTCGTAGGAAATCAAGTAGACGGTCGGGTCTCTACGGGGAGCGATCTTCGCGATGGTCGCCTCGCGGCTTTTCCGGGGCCCGTCGATCGTCTCGACCCGGCAGTTTGGGTACCACCGGGCGATTTCGACGGCCCAGTTGTAGACGAGGCTCTTCGGGGAGACGACGAGGATCGGTCGCTCGTCATGGAGCGTCGAGACGTAGGCAATCGTCTCGAGGGTCTTCCCGAGCCCCATGTCGTCGGCCAAGATCCCCGAAAGCCCGTAGCGGTCGAGGATTCTCAGCCATTGGACGGCCTCGTACTGATAGTCGCGGAGGGCGCTTCGGACCTCAGGAGCCAGCTCGACTTCGCTATCGCGGTAGGAGGCGATGGCCTCGATAGCTTCCCCGAGCTTGGCATCGAACTGGAATTCGGCGAAGCCTTCGCCCCGGCCCGGGAGGGAAAAGGCCTCGTAAAGGGGGAGGTGGTCGTTTTCAAGAGCCTCGTCGAGCCCGAGGGAGGAGGCAAGTTCAGCCGCCTTTTTGACCTCATCGCTCATGATGACGGCCCGGTTCCCGAGGAGGACGAACTTCTTTTTCTTCCGGCAAGCCTCGAAGACGGAGCGGAGCTCTTCGCTTGTGAAGTCGTTGGCGTGGAGGCTCAGGGAAAGCCAGTTGTTCTGATAGCTCCCGCTCACCTTCAGGGGGAGGCTTTGGACGACCTTGATGCCCATGAGGGCCTCGTCGATATGGAGGTCGGCGAGCTTCCCAAGCTCGGTAAGGTCGGCCCGCAAAAAGGGAACGGGGTCGGTTGCCGCCCCGTTTTCAATCCCCCCGGCCGCCTTCAATGCCTCGAGGTAAGCCTGACGGAGAGATGCCCCGAGGGGACTCTCCTCGAAGGCGGAAGGCTCGATCGGCTCGTGGTTGAGAAGGTAGAGGGTCTGGAAGCCGAGGCTTTGGTCGTCCATGAGGGAAACGTAGAGGGAAATGGCGAGCTTCCTTTGACTTCCCGTGACTTTCTCGGCCGCCAAAAGGTCCTTCCCGAGCTTGGGGACGACGCGCTTCGGAAAGAGGTCGGAAACCTCGTTGTAGGCCTTTTTCCCGTGCTTCAGGAAGAAGGCGTAAAGAGAGGCGCTATTCGGGCTCGGGAAGGAAGCGAGGACCATCTTCCCGTCGGCCCAATAGGCCAGCTTTTCCGTAGAAAGGGCGTGCTTGGTTCCCTTGGCGGGAAGGCTCGGGGCGAGGATGATCTTCCCTTCTTCGTCGAAACCCACGCAACCATCGACCGGAGAAGGCACTTGGTAAACCCGGCCTTCGATGGCAACGCTCCGCCCGGCAAGGAGGAAGAGGCACTCGAGGAAGGCGCCCTCGCCGACGAGGTAATAGGAAGCGCTATAGCCGTAGACGTTGCTTTCGCTTTGATAGAGCTGCTCGTCGCTACGGGCCAAACACATGAGGACTTCCCCGTAGGGTGGCTCGTACTCCTCTTTCTTCGTCGGGATCCGGCGGTCGCGGGAAAGATAGGTCCCGCCGAGGAGGACTTTGCGGAGGAAGGGGCGGGTCGAGGGCGAGGCGAGCTTCTTTCCGTCTTGGTATATCGCAAGGCTTACGGAATAGCGCCCCTCGTCGTAGCGGGAGAAAGTGACGACCGCGGAGGCGAGGCCTTTTTGCCTTTCCTTGGCCTGCTCGGCAATCGAGGCGAGAGAGGGAGGCTCCATTTGCTCGGTAAGCTCGAGGAAGGCGTCCCGGAGCTCGCGGTGGGCCTTGTAGGCGACCGGGTCGAGGTTGGAGAGGCGGTGGAGCTCCGGGTAGTCTTCCCCGTATAGACCTTCCATCTCTTTGTCCGAGAGGGTCCTTTCGGAAAGGAAAAGGTAAGTGAGGAAGCTGCGGACGTAGCTCGAGGCATAGGGATAGTCCTGGTCGTAGGAATCCTGAAGGGGCCCCTCGGGGGAAAGGCGGACGACCAAAACCGGGGGGAGAGAAGGGGTATCGCGCTTCACGAAGGCGTAATAGGAAA
>CASFWS010000132.1 GCA_949298295.1 uncultured Bacillota bacterium
GGGCCGGAGGGGTTTCTTCCTCAGGCGGCTCGGGGGCCGAGGGGGTTGGGGCCGGGGCGGCCTCTGCTTCGACTCTCTCTTCCACGGGGGAAGAAAGGGGCTCTTCGGGCGGAAGAGGGGCCGCGGGCGACCTTTCCTCGGCCTTTTCCTCGACGTAGAGGGGAGTCACCGCCTCCTCTTTCCGGTAGGCCGGGGCCGGGGAAGGGGCCGCTATGGCCTCCTTGATCGGCCCTTCTACGGGGGAAGAGGCGGCCGCGATTTCCTCCTCGCTCGGCCGGTTCTCGTTCCGCACGGCCTCGAGGCGAACCTTGGCAAGAAGGTCCTCGAGCTCGTCGATGAGGGAGCCTACGGAGGCGAGGGCATCGAAGACGACGTAGGTGAGGTCCCCGCTCCGCTGGATGTCCTTCCGGAGGTTCTCGTAGCGCTTCTCCTCTTTGATTTCCCGGGCGTAGGATGGACGGCCGGACGGGTTCCTCTTCCCGCGGAGAAGGAGTTTCTCGAAGGGGAAAAGGTAAACCAAGGGCTGGTTGGTCAAGGAAGCGTACTGCTCCTTCATGAGGATGGAAGCCATCATGCCGTTGTAGTCGCGGTCGAAGGGCTTCACGTAAGAGAGGAAATAGAGGGAAAGGGCAGCCCGGACGAAGGGGGCGTCGCCGCTTGTCCCGAGGTAGGAAAGGAAGCCTTCCATAAGCGGCTCGACCTCGGAGAGGGGAGCCGAGCTGTACTCGGCCTCGACGAGGAAGCGGAGTTTGCGGATCGAGGGATCGAGCTCCCGGACGCGGTAGAACTCGGTGAGGTCGTCCACTTCGCCCCGCAAGGTCCCGTAGGCGTGGGCGAGGAAATCCTCGAGCGAAGAGAAGGACGGCGAAGAAGCAGCCAAAAGCTCCTCGAGGAGGGCGTGGTAGTTGACGAGGGGCTGGTGGAAGGGCTGGTCGTCGTCGTAGGTCCCGTTGAGCACGGCCTTGATCGAGTACTGGCTCATCTGGAAGTTGCCCTCGACGTTCAAGGCATCCATCAGTTCGTACATGAGGGCTTTCCGGATGGATGGCCCCTCATTACCTTGGAGAAGCCGCCCGAGCTTGGAAAGGAAGCCGTCGAGGCGCCGGGAGAAGGCCTGGACGTGCTCGCGGATGGTCGTCGTCTCCACGAGGTAGAGCGGCGTCCGGCCGATGCCTTCGAAAGGAAGGGCGCGCTTGAATTGCTCCCGGTAGGCGAGGACGGCGTTCCAGTAGGGCTCGACGAGGCTGGTCCGCATCTCGGCTTGCAGCTCGCTTTTGGTGAGGTAGTGCTCGTCGGTATACCGGCGGGCGATCACATCGTTGTTGCTATCCATGTGAGAAGTATATCAAATAAATACCACAATAAAACTAGTAATCTACTAAAAAAGACGGATAGTCGCGATGGCTAGCCGTCTTTTTCATCAAGGGACAAAACAGCCATGAACGCCTCTTGGGGAACCTCGACGCTACCGATGGCCTTCATCCGCTTCTTCCCTTCCTTCTGCTTTTCGAGGAGTTTCTTCTTCCGGGAGATGTCGCCTCCATAGCACTTGGCAAGGACGTCCTTGCGGACGCTCTTGACGTCGGCCCGGGCCACCACTTTCCCGTTGATGGCGGCTTGGATCGGGATCTCGAAAAGCTGCTTGGGGATGATGTTCTTCAGCTTGCTCACCAAGGCCAGGCCCCGCTTGTAGGCGTCGGGGCGGAAGACGATCGAAGAGAGGGCGTCGATGACCTCGCCATTGAGGAGGATGTCCATCTTCGCCAAGTCGCTTTCCCTATAGCCGCTGAAGGAATAGTCGAGGGAGGCGTAGCCCTTCGTCGAGCCTTTGAGGGCATCGAAGAAATTGAAGACGATCTCGCTAAGGGGCATCGCGTAAAGGACCTCGACCCGGTCTTCCTCGTGGAAGACGATGTCCTTGTAGATGCCGCGGCGGGAGGCGCAAAGGTCCATCACCGCCCCGACGTACTCCTTCGGGGTCAAGATCGAGGCGTCGACGTAAGGCTCGCTGATGGAAACAAGCGACTGGGGAGAAGGCATCTCGCTCGGGTTGGACACTTCGACCGTCGCCCCGCCCTGCACCTTGGCCCGATAGGAGACCGAGGGGGCGGTCAGGATGAGGTCAAGGCCGTATTCGCGCTCGAGCCGCTCCTGGATGACGTCCATGTGGAGAAGGCCGAGGAAGCCGCAGCGGAAGCCAAAGCCGAGAGCCTTCGAGCTTTCCGGCTCGTAGACGAGGGAGGAATCGTTGAGGGAAAGCTTGGCCAAGGCTTCCTTGAGGTCCTCGTACTTCCTAGTATCGACCGGATAAAGCCCGCAATAGACCATCGGGTTGATCCTTCGATAGCCGGGAAGGGGCGAGGGACAGGGCCGGGCGGCCTCGGTGATCGTCTCGCCGGGGAAGACGTCCTTGATGTCCTTCACGTTGGCGGCCAAATAGCCGACCTCGCCGGCGGAAAGCTCCCCGAGGGGCCTTTCCTTCGGGGTCCGGATGCCGACCTCGGTCACCACGTACTTCTTGTTCGCGGCCATGAGGAGGATTTCCTGCCCGACCTTGACCCGGCCTTCCTTCACGCGGACGAGGACGATGACCCCGCGGTAGGAGTCGTAGTAGGAATCGAAGATGAGGGCCTGGAGGGGCGCCTCGGGGTCGCCTTCCGGCGGAGGGACGAGCTCGACGACCTTCTCGAGGGCGTCGCCGACCCCTTTCCCCGTCTTGGCCGAGCACTCGACGCAATCGGCCACCGAAATCCCGATCCGCTCCTCGACTTCCTTCTTGGCCGCTTCCGGCGCGGCGCTTGGGAGGTCGCATTTGTTGATGACCGGGACGATCAT
>CASFWS010000133.1 GCA_949298295.1 uncultured Bacillota bacterium
CGGCGGGCTGGTAAAGGCGGCGACAACCTCGTCGGAGGCGGTCTTGCCGTCGGTGCGGGCGGTGGGCAGGGTTCCCTCCCAGTCGGCCCGGGAGACGTACTGGGTAATCTGGCCGCTGGTCACGTCGTCAAAGCGGTTGACAGCGGCGGTCACGTCGGTGGAGCGGGGGTTGCTCTCGTCATAGACGGTGGTGGAGGAGACGGTATACTCCCGCTGGTCAATGACCTCGTGGGCATTGCTCATCAGCTTAATCTGATAGGTGCCGGACTCCAGCACATAGCAGCCGTTGGTCTGGTAGTCGTAGGAGGCCATATCCTCGGCGGCAAAGGTGATGCAGACATTGCCTTCCTCAGGCCGCACCTGCTCCTCGAAGCTTTCCTCCCGATGGCCGAGGCCGGATCCTTCCACGCCCTCTACCAGTATCTCGGCTCCTTACCGCCCCTTGACTACGAGGACCTCCCCTTCTTGCTGCAGTCGCGCCTTCAAGCCCTCGCGAAGAAGGGCTTCGACTTCCGGAAGCTCCCCTGGCTTAAGAAGGCCCCTTTCGAGAAGCTGAAGAAGGGCCGCGAAGACCCTTCCTTCCGAGCCGAGCAAATCGCCAAAGCCGTCTCCGGCTTCAACGCCGCCGGCTTCCTGAGGACCTATCTGGAGGCCTATTACGAAAAAGAGCCCGCCCGCTTCGAGGAGGATTTCCTTTCGCCCACCGGACTGGGGCCCCGGGCCGTCGTCTCGCGGCTCATCGCCCTTAAGGCTATCCCCTCCTTGGAGGCCGAAGGCGAAAAAGACATCGGCCTTCTTCTCGATCTTTACCGCGATGCCCTCGCGGCGGAGAACCCGCCTGCCTCCCTCGTCAAGGCATTCGACGCTTTCGCTAAGCGGCATTCGGACGTTCCCGAGGTTCGGAAGGAAGGGAAGAAGCTGGCCTCTTTCCTGAGCGAGGAGGCCAAGGCCGGGATTTTCTCCCCCGAGGATTGGGTCAAGGACATCAAGCGGGGGCTCAAAGGCTCCGATTCTTCCTCCCTAAGGGCCGGGGTCAAAAGCCTCATGTTCGCCTTGGCCTCCCTCGACGATGCGGCGGTGGAGGAAGTGAAGGGCCCGCTCCTCGACCTTTGCGCCCGCGCCGGGAAGAAACTCAAGGCGCGGTCGCTCGGGATCAAGTGGGCCGAAGTTTTCTCCCCGCTCGCGTCCCTTCCCGCCGGGCGCCGGCCCTTCATCGACGCCTTATTCCGCAATTTGGCCGGGGGCGGCGATTTCCAGGACGGGTTCTTCTACAACTTCCTCCTGGCCAAAGGGTATCTTTCCGATCCCACGCGTTCGAAGCTCGACATCGCCAAGGCCATCTTCTATGAAGGCCATCCCGAGCGGTACGCCTTCTACATGGACCTCCTCTCCCTCGAGGCCGGAAAGGGCGATGCCGGCGCCCGGGAAGCCCACGAATGGTTCGCGGGCGAGCTTGCCCTGGCTGAGAAAAGGAAGGAGCATCTCGAGAAAATGTTCCAAAAGGACGAGCGGACGGAAGTCCTTCTCGCGGCCGCCTCCGAATACGAAAAGATTCTCGCCCGGGAAGAGGAAAGGAGGGAAGCGGCGGAAGCAAGCCGGGCGAAGGTTTCCCCCGAAAAGGGAGGGAAAGGGGCCAAAAAGGCCCCATCCGTCGGCCCATCCCCCAAGGAAGTGTCCCCGGAGGGCCGCTCCGCGGAGGAGAAAAAGGCCGAAAGCCTCCGGGAAAGGAAGGCCCGGGCTTCCCTTTTCGACGAGCTCCCGTCTCCTTTTGCCGGCAAGGCCTTCAAGCACGTCTCTTCCCATGCCGCGACCCTCGCCTGGCTATTGGCCCAAGGGAAGGAGTACCGCCGGGAACGGAACGATTTCGTCCGGAAGCTCGTCTACGAGGAGCCCCTGGACCTGATTTCGGCCCTTCCGGCCCTCGAAAGGCTAGGCTATTACGAAATGCTCGGGAACATCTATCTTTTCGGTCCCCAGGGCATCGAAAGAGACGCCGTGAAGGCCCATTCCTTCTTCCTGAAGGCCTACGAAGCGGCCCGGAGCCGCTCTTCCATCGAGAAAAGCGAGAAGATCGCCGCAACCATCCG
Organism: uncultured Bacillota bacterium; assembly: GCA_949298295.1. Taxonomy (GTDB): domain Bacteria; phylum Bacillota_I; class Bacilli_A; order RFN20; family CAG-826; genus UBA4951. The sequence continues at coordinate 2,088 of CASFWS010000133.1, forward strand.
CCTCATCGAAGGGCGTCTTCCCGAACTCAAGCGGGGAACCGCCGTCCTTGAGGGAGACACCCTGGCCGATGTCCGAATGGCCCTTCGGGATTTCTCTTCCGAGGTCAGCGCCCTCCTTTACCGGGCTTCTGGGGTTAGTGTCGCCGTCGATGTCCGATATCGCTACGAGGTCCGCTTCCCTTTCGAGGCTCCCCCCTACGTTCCCGCCTTGGTCATCGGGGTGTTCCAGGACGTCGGGCTTTTCGGCCGCGGCAACATGGGAAATTGGCTCGAGCTCGGAAAGACCCACTCCCGGGAGTGGGATTTCGGCGAGGAGCTGGAAGGCCGCCCCGTCCTCAAGGCGGCCCTCGATTCCGAGGAAGTCTACGCCTCCCTCGGGCTCACCGATCAGATGAGGGTCGACCGCCTCCGGGAGCTGAGGAGAGCTGCCCGCGACCTCGATTCCTTCGAGACGGCCGACCGTTCCCTGGCTCTCATGCACGATGCCGCGTCCGCGGCCATGCGCGAGGTTTTCCTCAAGCCGATGGCCCGAAACGTCGTGTTTTTCCTCGACGGGAAGGACGGCCGGATGCCGATCAAATCATTCAAGCTGAACGTCTATAACAACTCCTTCTCGAACGTGAAAGACCGCTTTCTCGACGAGGTCTGGTACCGCCTTTGATCGCTTCCCGGGAGAAGAGGAAGGACTGAGGAAGAGAAAGCCCCCGTTCCCTCATGGGCCCGGCCGCCTCGTAG
>CASFWS010000134.1 GCA_949298295.1 uncultured Bacillota bacterium
CGACGACGATTTGAATGTCGTCTTTGGAGATGGAAGCAAAGGCGAGGACTTTTTCACTGTCTACCTCACCGTTCTCTACAAAGTAGAGACCATTCCTGGCATCAAAATAGAATCGCAAAAAGCCTTGGATCTCTATCTAGCTGGTATCCGGTCCAACACCCTGATCAAGGATTCTTATCTCGTTTCGTCCGATCCGGAAGTCCTCAAAAGGGCCAGCGAGGATACTTTTGCAAAAAGCTTCTACCTGGCCTTTGACGCGAGTTCCTACGACCTCAGCAACGACGACGATTACTATGTTGCCTCGGCCCTATCAACCATCGATTCAGCCGATACGATCATCCTTGGCGAAGAAAACGCCAAGTTGGAAGAAGCCGTCGAGTGGTTAAACGCTCGTTTCAAATCAACCTGGGTCAAAACCGAAGATCACCTTAGCCGGGCCATTTGCTCGGGAGCGTACGGGGTCATGACCGAAAATGTGTCGGATCTTAATGCTTTATACGCCAAGATGGACAAGATGGGCCGGACGAGGAAGCAATTCATCTCTGCTCACCGCGGTTTGACGACGGCTGGCAAGTACAACCAAAACTCAATTCCGTCCATCCTCGATGCCGACAAGGTCGGGGCAACCCACGTCGAAATTGACCTTCAGATTACCCGGGACAACGTCATTGTGGTCTGCCACGACGACTCCCCCGGCTATTTCAGCGACGATTGTCCGTCCAAGGCTGATCGCTTCATCGACTACGACTGGGACGAAATGAAAGACTATCGACTCAACGACAACGGTGTTGATGTCGGCAACAAGATTCCAACTCTCGAAGAAGCTCTCCTCGCGGCCAAAGGAACCGATCTGGTCTTCATGCTGGAGTTCAAGATCGATTGGTGCAGCGACAAGGCCCTTGCCAAGGAACCATTGCAATATGTGAACGAAATCGTCCGCAAAACCGGCATGGAAAAACAGGTGATTGGAATTACTTACTATCCTTTCTATGCCATGGAGGCGCGGCAATACTCCCCTTGGATGCCGCTTGCTTCCATCGGCCATGGCGACAAGTACTACATGGAATATGTACCGCCCAGCGATCCCGAAGGCATGACTGACTACCTTCGCAAATACCAATGGGGATGCGACTACTCGCTCGAAACGATGCTCCTGGCGAATAGCTATAAGTTGGAAGCCCGCGGCTATCCAATCAACAGCTACACGTATAAGGATCAGAGTAACTTCTCAAATGCCTCCAACATCGTCACGACCGATGTCGCCGAAACGAGCCAAGAGGTGGTAGCCAGACTTGCGCCCGAGCCGTACATCTATCTGAACTCCATTGACGACATGAAGACTCTCTCATCGTGCCCGGCCGTCACCTATGGCGGCACTTCCAAGGAAGTAGAAGCAACCTTCATTCTCCTCGAGGGTGACGTCGCAACCGACCAGTATCTCACCGGCACCTTCTACTACTACGACGAATCTCTCTCCCACGGTCTCTACAGTCGGGCCGTAACCATCGGCAACGGCGATCTCGGTGCCTCCAAAGATTACCAAAGACAGTACGAAGAAAAAGGCTCCCTGGTCGTCCCAGAAAGCCTTGAAGAATCGGTTTACGGAGCCTGATCAATCATCGACCAGGGCGTAGCCTTCCGGCAAGAAGAGGGCTTCGCCCTTATCTTTTCGCTCGTAGGTGACGAAGCGAGTCCCGCCCTCGACCGGAATGTCGAAGCGGCATTTGATCGCTACCCTCTTCCCCTTCCGACGATGCACGACTTTCTTAACCTCGTCGATGAGATAAACGCCGCTCAGGCATTCGACGATGATGTTCGCGGCAAAGGAAGCGAAGCCGTGGGTCAAGGAGGCGAAATATGAATCGTATTCCCAAAGGGTTCCGGTCCGAAGGGCCATCTTCCCGAAGTAGAGGCGGGCTTCCTCGATGGCCTTTTCGAACTCGCCCTCTTTAAGAAGGGCCGAGAGGCGGAGATAGTAGCCGATGAACATGTTGGCCGGGAAGACCTCGTCCTCGCTCACTTTCGGGTTCCGTTTCGGTCCGAGGAGGGAGAAGACCCGTTCATAGAGTTCCGGATCCTTTTCCTTGCTGGCAAAGCCGAAATGGAAGGCGTAGTACTGCGTAACCTCGCTCACGCGGCCGGTCAGGACGAGGTTTCCCTTCTCGTCCCGAAGGGCGTTGTCGTTCCACCACTTCCCATCGTAGCCGAGGGCCATGATGGCTTTCCTCAGGCCACGGGCCCGTTCCTTCAGATAGCCGAGACGTTCCGGGTAAAGCTCGGAAAGAGCCTCGAGCATCCGGGCATAGAGCATGTTGGTCGGGAAGTTGACCCCCCGGGTGCTCTCTAGATCGTTCGCGTGGCTCCATTCGACGAAGACGACCCCGTCGACATCCTCGAGGAAGCCTTCTTCGTCGCGGAAGCTTTCGCACCACTCGAGGAAGGGAACGATCTTATGGTAGGCGCCTTCGAGATCGACGGTCCGCGCATTGCGCTTCTTCGCCTCGAGGAGCTCGAGGACGTAGAACATCGGCCAATTCGGGATATAGCCTTGGTCCCCGTAGTCGCTCGGGTGGCACATCGGGATCATCTTTTCCGGCTGGTCGCCGAGATTGACGTAATGGGCATAATCGTCGAGGAACGCCTTCTCGACGGCATTCTCCCCGGTGAGAAGGGCCTCGGCCCGGGCGGTGAAATAGGTATCGCAAAGCCAGCCCGCCCGTTCCCGCGAGGGGCAGTCCATGAGGACGTCGACCGCGCATTGCCGAAATGACTCGCGGGCTGCCTCGAAGACGAGGCTCAGCTCGCTATCCTCGATCCGAGC
>CASFWS010000135.1 GCA_949298295.1 uncultured Bacillota bacterium
CATATCACCCTGATGGATCTGTGCGTGCGCTGCTGCATCCCGGTATCCGGCGGGATGTTCCGCCGGGCACAGTATCAGCAGTACGGCGCCTTTCCACGGGGCATCGAAGGTGACGAAGAAAGGGCCCTTGCCCTCTTCCTAAGATGCCTTCGAGCCGGCGGCTTTGACCTCGCGCCGGAGGCGGAGACGACACTTCGAAGCGTTATCTCCTTCGTCCTTTCGGTGAGCGGCAACCGCGGATACCGGGCCATCAAGGAACTGGCCAGCGAGATGATCTATGACCAGCTCGCCAGTTCTTCGCCCCATGAGGTCCTCAAGAAAGGCGACGTCGAGAAATACCTCGCCGATAGCGATTGGGGAAAGCGCTACGGCCGCCTCCGTTCAGGGGGCAAGATGGGCCTCATCGGATAAGGAGAACGCCATGGCCAAGGAAGAATTCAGCTATCTCAAGTACATCGACCCGGCCCCGGCTGGCCGCCGTTTCCTCACCGACGAGGAAATTTGCTCCCTTGCCCCCGAAATCGACCTCGAGCCAACTAAGGCCGGCGAGGGCGGGATCCCGATCCTTACCCGCGACGGGAAGAAAGCCTCGATTCTCGGCGGGGACCGCCACGCCCTCATCATCGGGGCGACCGGTTCGATGAAAACGCGGGCCGTCCTCATCCCGACCCTCTTTAGCCTCGCCTGCCATGGGGAGAACATGATCGTAAGCGATCCCAAGGGCGAGATTTTCGCGAAAACTTCCGGCTTTCTCAAGAAAAACGGCTATGAGGTCCACTGCCTCAACTTTCGCCCCGGGACGAAATCCTCGACTTGGAACCCCCTCGACCTGCCATTCGCTTTCCTGAAAGAGGGCAACGTCGACCGGGCCATCGAGCTCGTGACTGGCTTTGCCGGCATCCTTTGCAACAATCTCAAGAGCGACCGCGATCCTTATTGGCATAGCGCCGCCAAACAGCTCATCCAAGGGCTCTGCTTCCTCCTCATGTCCCTGGCCGATAGCCCCAACCAAGTCACGGTCAATAACGTCATGGCCTGCCTTGCCGCCATTTCGGGCGAGGAATGCGAAAAGGCCGACACCTTCAAGCAACTGATCAATGCCCTTCCGGCGACCTCCTTCGTCGCCCGCTATCTGACGGGGACGGTCAACAATGCCAAGAACACGGCAAGATGCATCACCTCCCTGGCAACGACGGCCCTCGGCCCCTTCGACGGCTCCTCGATCAAGCGCCTGACGGCCCGGACTTCCTTTTCCTACGCCGACTTTGTCGACCCGAAAAAGAAAGTTGCCTTCTTCATCGTCGTCCCCGACGAGACCGATACCTTCAACGGCATCACCGCCACCTTCGTCAAGGAAATCTACGAATACCTCATCGAGCAAGCCTCGAAGTTGCCAACCCTCACCTTGCCCCGCCGGGTCAATTTCCTTCTCGACGAATTTGCCAATCTTCCGAAAATCGACGGCATAACCTCGATGATTTCGGCCGCTCGCTCAAGGAACATCCGCTTCTACCTCGTCGTCCAGAACAATGCCCAGCTCGAGGCCAACTACGGCCGCTCCCTCGCGGAAACGATCAAGTACAACTGCCAGAACTGGGTCTTCCTCGCCAGCCGCGAGGCTGAGCTGCTTTCCGAAGTCCGCTCGGTCATCGGCGGGGATCCCGAGCCTCTGGCCTCGATCGCCGACCTCTCTTCCCTTTCGATCCGCTTCCCCCGGGTCGAGGCCATCGTCCTAAGCGACCGCAGCAACCCCTACTTCGCCCGCCTCCTCGACATGTCGAGGTACCCGGGCCTTTGGGCGGAAAGCGGCCCCAACCCCAATAACCCCCTCCCTTATCCGCCGGCCTATCCCGCCGCCGGAAAGGGTGAGGTCGTCGACTTCGATCTGGCCCAGTTCATCTCGGACGAGGCCGACGACGATGCCGGCGACGTCCTCGTCGAGTTCCTCTCCCTCAAGGAACAGGGGCTCATCAAGGAAAACTACGCGTCCTTCAAAAAGAGCAGCAAGGGCGAAGAAATCGCCCAGCGCCGGAAAATCCTCAAGGATCTCGACCTCTTATGAACAAGGAGAAATCTATGTCCGACAAACAGCAAATCGTCCAAGCCCAGAACGAGGTGACGGTGTCCCTCACCCGCGAATTCATCGCCAACCGGAACCTCCTCCTCTATGGGGAAATCGACCAGCAGATGGCCAACGAGATGCTCATGCTGCTTACGAAGATGGGGGCTGAGGACCCGGCCTCCCCCATCAACCTTTACATCAATTCCCCAGGCGGAGACGTCCAAGCCGGGCTCACCATCATCGACGTCATGAATTCCCTGAAGTGCCCGGTCAATACCATCTGCTACTCCCTGGCGGCCTCGATGGCGGCCGTCATCCTCGCTTCCGGCGCCCGCCGCTATGCCCTCAAGCACGCCACCATCATGATCCATCAGCCCCTCGTAGGAACCCAAGGCTGGCTTAAAAACGACGACGTCAACGCCATGGCCGAGCGCTCGAACCGCATCCGGAGCACCATCGAGGAGATCCTCGCCGCCTCGACGAAGGGGAAAACGGGTCTTAAGGCCATGCATGAGGCCTGCGCCACCGACCGCTACCTCAGCTCCGACGAAGCCCTCGATATGGGCCTTATCGACGAAATTCTCGGGCAAAAAGCCAAGATTTGAGAAGATTTTATGTCGGAATCCCTTCGCTTTGGCCTCCTCGTCGCCATCATCGTTGCCGCCGCGGCCATCGTTTCCCTTTTCCTTCTGACGCTTGTCCTTACCCTCAGCCGCAGCACCCGGAACCGCGTTTCTT
>CASFWS010000136.1 GCA_949298295.1 uncultured Bacillota bacterium
CACCGCGACCTCGTCTCCGAAGTCGGCGTCGATGCCGTCCGCTATTTCTTCGTCGAAAGAAGCGGCGACACCCATCTCGACTTCAACCTCGACCTCGCCCTTTCCAAGAGCAAGGAGAACCCGGTCTACTATTCTCAGTATGCCTATGCCCGCTGCCATAGCGTCCTGACTTTGGCTGAGCCCTTGAAGCCGCGCCTTACTCCGGGGACCCTGCTCCTTCCCCTAGAAGGGGAAATCTTGAAGCAACTGGCCTCCTTCCCTGCTATGATAGAGGCTGCCGGCGAAGCCCGGGCTCCCCATAAGGTGGCCGGCTACGTCTACCGGCTCGCCTCCCTCGTCCACGAATACTATGCGTCGACGCGGATCATCGACCGGGAAAAGGAAACGCTGACTTGCTCGCGCCTGGCTCTTCTTAGGGCCTGCTCGACCGTTATCGAGGAAGCGCTTAGGATCCTTGGGGTAAAAGCCCCGGAAAAGATGTAAAATCGCAAAGGAGAAAACGATGAGAAACGACAAATCGATGATTGACGTCGCCTACGACGTCCTCGAGAAGGAAGGGACCGATCTTTCCTTCGCCGAAATCATGGCCCGCGTGGCCGAAGAGCTCGAGATGAGCGAAGACGAGAAAAAGGCCCGGCTCGGCGCCCTTTATACCGATTTGACCCTCGATGGCCGCTTCGTCGCCATGAAGGACGCGAAGTGGGGGCTCCGCAAGAGGCATACCTACGACAAGGTCCACATCTCGACCGCCGACCTCTATAGCGCCGACGAAGAAGGCGAGGAGGCCAAGGAAGAAGACGGCGAGGGCGAGGCCCTCTCGAGCGAGGATGCCGATGCCGATCAGAGCATCGACGGCGGCTACAACGACGACGTCGCCGAGGACCGGAAGGAAGCCGAATACGGCACCGACGGCGACCTTGCCCGCCTCGTCGGACAAGACGACTGAGTTTTTCCATCAATTTTCATATACAGGAGGACAAGCATGGAAAATCGCTACAACCTTCCCAACTACGTGAGCATGACCGAAATGCTCAACAAGGCCCAAGCCGGGCACTACGCGGTCGGGCAATTCAACATCAACAACCTCGAATGGGTGAGTGCCATCCTCGACACCTGCCAGGAACTCAAGGCCCCGGTCATCCTCGGGGTGAGCAAAGGCGCGGCTACCTACATGGGCGGCCACCACGTCGTCGTCGACATGGTCCTCGCCTATATGCACGACAACAACATCATCGTCCCGGTCGCCGTCCACGTCGACCACGGCCCCTCCTTCGAGTGGTGCAAGGCGGCCATCGATGCCGGCTATAGCTCGGTCATGATCGACGGGAGCAAGTTCCCCCTCGAGGAAAACATCGCCCTCGTCAAGAAGGTCGTCGAGTACGCCCATCCCCGCGGCGTGAGCGTCGAGGCCGAACTCGGCAAGGTCGGCGGGCAGGAAGACGACGTCGTCGCCGAAAGCATGTACGCGGTCCCGAGCGAATGCGTCAAACTCGTCTCCGAGACCCACATCGATTGCTTGGCCCCGGCCCTCGGCTCCGTCCACGGACCCTACCATGGCGAGCCGAAGCTCGGCTTCAAGGAGATGGAGGAAATCCACGGCCTTGTGAAGATCCCGCTCGTCCTCCACGGCGGAAGCGGCATCCCCGACGATCAGATCCGCAAGGCCATCGACCGCGGGACGTGCAAGATCAACGTCAATACTGAGTGCCAGCAATACTGGACCCGGGTCGTCCGCGAGGTCCTCGAGAAGGACAAGGATGTCTACGATCCGCGCCACATCATCGGGCCGGGGAAGAAAGGCATCGCCCAAACCGTCCGCGAACACTGCGAAGTGTTCGGCTGCATCGGCAAGGCCGAGTAGAGACTTTGACGGAGGGCCCGGCACTTGCCGGGCCTTTTCCGTCCCCGAAAGGAGAAGGAAATGGATTTGTTCGACGCTTTTGCCCACATGAAGCAAGCCGCCCTCGATGCCGGAAAGCTACGAAGAGAGCTTGGAGTATCGTTCCCTACAGGAGATTTCCAAAAGAGGCTTCAAGAGGTAATCAGCGGCTGCTCTTGCAAAACATCCCCTACTTCGCTCTAATTCCAGTCATGGATCTCTATTTTGACAATGCCGCCACGACAAGGCTCTCCGAAGCCGCGCTCAAGGCATATATCGATACGGAAAGGGAGTTCTTCGCCAATCCCTCGTCAATACACCGCGAAGGGATGAAGGCGCACAAGGAGCTTGAAAGACTGAGGGAGAACATGGCATCGCTACTCTCAGTACCCGCCTCTTCCCTCTTCTTCACCTCTGGAGCCACTGAGTCGATCGCCACGGTCTTCTCCTCGCTTCTGATGCAGGATCCAGGCAAGGTGATCATATCCGCGATCGAGCATGAGGCAGTGGCGTCATGGCTACGGGTGCTTGAGGCACATGGCTGGAAGACGTCAAGGCTCAAGGCAAAAGGCGGCTTCATACGCAAGGAGGACCTTGAGGCAGAACTCACGCCAGACACCAAGCTCGTCGCGATCATGGCAGTGAACAACGTCACAGGAGCGATCGAGGATATAAAAGGGCTGGTGGAGACGGTAAGGGAGTACGAGAAGAGAGGAAGGAGAAGGATCTTCTTCTTCTCCGATTCCGTACAGGCGCTGGGGAAGATTCCATATGACATAGCAGGGCTAGGCATAGACGGAGCCTCATTCTCCGCGCATAAGATCAACGGCCCCAGAGGCATCGGGATGCTCTACCTCAGACGGCCAGAGTCATTCACGGCGCTATCATCGGCGG
>CASFWS010000137.1 GCA_949298295.1 uncultured Bacillota bacterium
CGCATCATTTCGTTGCATTCGGCGATGATGCGAATGACGACCGCGCTTTCGGCGAGGGATTGGACGCCGACGTAGCTGGGCCCGTTGACGATGGCCGGGCATTTGGCCTTGATTTCCGCAAGATGCTCGGCGAGGACCTTCTCGACTTTCTCGATGTCCTCAGCGTAGCCGATCGAAACGTCGCAGACGGCCGTCGAAAGCTTGGAAGTCATGTTGATCAAGGTGCGGATGTCGGAGTTGTTGACGACCTTGACGTCGCCCCCGGCATCTTCGATCTTGGTTGTCCGGATGCCCATTTCCTTGACCGTCCCCCGGAAGCCGTCGACGACGATGATGTCGCCGATCTCGAAGGTTTTCTCGAAGACGATGAAAATCCCGGCGAAGATGTCCTCGATGAGAGGCTGGGCCCCAAGGCCGACGACGAGGGAGAGGATCCCAGCGCTAGCGAGAAGGACGGTCGTATCGACCCCGAGGGTTCCAAGGATAGCGAAGATGAGGATGATGGCCCCGAGGTATTTGACGAAGCTCGATAGGAGGCTAGCCAGGGAGCGCCCCCGCTTCAGCACGCGAGCAAGGGCGGAGAGGGCGACTCGAGCGAGGTGGGTAAGGGAAACGACGAGGAAAGTCAGGGCCAGAAGCCGCAAGGCCATGTACCCGACGTAATTCACGTCGTCGGAAGGAAGGGGGAAGGCGAGGAAGGGGTTAAGGACGCGGTACCAAAGCGCCTCGCTCCAGAGATAATGACCGATCAGGAGGAGAAGGCAGGCGCCGAGGGCAAGCGCGACGAGCAAGCCTTCGAGGGCGAGGGAGAGACGTTTGCTTTTCTTGGTCTTTTCCATTGGGGCTCCTTTCTAAAAAGCATCGCGATTATGAGGTCAAGGTGGCGAAAGAATATTCCAAATAGACCGTCGTTTCGCGGGAACGATCGACGATTCGAAGCGTGTAGGAGGTGCCGCTTGAAAGGCCTTCCATCGCTAGATAGAGACGGGAGGAGCCATCAAGGGGACCGATTTCCAGCTCGATGGGATCGCCATTCCCTTGCCCCGGTAGCAAGAAAGCCGCAAGGCTCTCCAAGGGGACGTCCCCGCGTTCGACCTCGAGCCCGAAGCTCGAGGCGGTGATTTCCAAGGTGTCGGAAAGCGCCTTCATCGGGGAATAGTAAGAGAAGTAAAGGGAACCGACCTCGTAGCCTTCCTGGAAGAGGTCCAGGCGGTAGGCGGAATATAGAAGGGGGAGGGTAATGGGAAGGGAATCCCCGAAGAAGGAATGATAGCCGTCGAGGGTCGGGTCGTTCAGGCAGCGGAGCTCGGCAACGACGAAGGCTCCCGCGGGGTTATCGATCAGAAAGGTCAACTCGTAGTTTCCAGCGAGGGGGTCGAAGGAGGATTCGTCGACGGCGATCTCGTAGCGCGGCACATCGCCCGTGCGGAAAGGATAGGACAAATACGTGAAGGAAGGGCGGCTAGCGTCATAAACGCGCAAAAGGTAGTCGGTCGAAGGCGTCAAATCGTAAGAGGAAAGATAAAGAAAGGGACCATCGGGAGCGGGGGGATCGATGGGAAGTTCTTCCTCGGGGCGGGCGCTCGAGACAAGGGAAGAGGCGAGGCGGCTCGGATCGATCTCCCCGGGGCTTAGGCCGAGAAAGATGGAAGAGAAGCCGATTTCCGGGAATCCGTCGAGGATTTCCAGGCCTTCGTAGTCGCTGAAGGCGGCCTCGCCGACCAAATAGCCTTCTTGGTAAAGCTCGAGGCGGTAGGAAGAAAGGACGGTCGGTAGGCGGAAGGCAAAGGCTTCGTCTCTTGCTTCCGCGCTTTGGCTGAGCGAGGGGTCGCTAAGGCAGATGAGCCGGGCCTCGATGAGGTAGCCTTCCGGATTGTCGATAAGGAAGGAAAGATCGTAGGCCCCGGCCTCCTTGTCGTAGGAGCTGAGATCGACCTCGACTTCGTAAGAAGGGATCGGCAAAGTCCGGAAAGAGGCCTCGGCCCCGAGATCGATTTCCCGCCCCTTGCCGTCAACGCCGACGAGCGAATAGGCCGAATCGGGAGATAAGCCGCTGAAGGAAGCCACGTAAAGGTTCTCCTCCGGGGTCCTCTCGAGTTCGATTTGCTGAAATGGGGCACCGTTTTCCTCTTCCAAGCGGATGGCGATGTCCTCGTAGCTCCCGTTGGCCAGCTCGAAATAGCATTGGGCTTGCCCGATGCCGACGATAGTCTCCGCCGGAAGGTAGGTCAGGGAAAGGGCGAGGGCGGCGATTGTCCCGACGACGATGCCCCCGATCCCAGCGCCCATCCCGACGGCCGTAACGAGGCCCATCGCCTTCGAAGTCGACTCCTTTTCCTCCGAGCTGGACGACTCCTCTTCGGAGGCGGCCGGGAAAAGGCCGGAAACCGCGAACTCGTTATATTCGCCCATTTCGTGGGAGGCTTCCTTCCCGCGGAGAACTTCGTCGACGAGAAGGCCATTAAACTCTGCGCGGCCGTCATTTCCGGTGGTCTTGCTCATGGGACTTCCTTGCCGGCATTATCGCAAGCGCTTGCAAAACCGTCAATCGCCCGGAAAGGGAGGCTGCATTTCAAAATAGTAGGCAGGAAATAAAAACGGCCTCCCAATTTTTTCGTCAACAAAGAACAAGGAGGCCCATGGAATTTGTAGGAGACTCGAAGGCGCGGGAAAGCCCCAGCTTCGACGATTTTGTCGAGGGGCTCGGGCAAGGCGCGGGGGGTCGACACGATATCGGCCTCGACCGTCTACGAACT
>CASFWS010000138.1 GCA_949298295.1 uncultured Bacillota bacterium
GCCCTTTTGGACATAGGAGGCGAGGACCTCGCCGCGATAGGTGATGAAGACACGCTCCTCACCCTCGTAAAGAGCAGGAAGGGCAAGGGGCTTCCCATCCCGGACCATCCTCTCCTCCTCGGGCTTAACCTCGTAACGCTTGAAGGGCTTCAGGAAGAGGGAAGGATCAAGAAGGGGCGGGACCTCCCCTTCCCTCAGCCTTTGGGCGACGGCAAGGGTCATTTTTCCCATGGCGAGACGGCGGAGGCTCGAAAGGTAGCCGACGGTCCCAAGGGCCCTTGCGATATCTTCCCCGAGGGTCCTTATGTAGGTGCCCTTCGAGACCGAGCACGTAAAGACGATATCCTTCCCCTTCAAGGAGACGAGGTTGATCGAAGAGACGAGGCAAGCCCGCTTCTTCAAGGCGACCTCTTCTCCCTTCCGGGCATAGCTATAGGCCGGGCGGCCGTTCACCTTGACGGCCGAATAGGCCGGGGGCAGCTGCTCGATCTCTCCCTTGAAGGAAGAAAGGACCGCGGCGACCCTTTCCGGGCTAAGTTCCCCCACTTCTTTTTCTTCGATGGTCTCCCCGGTCAAATCGGCGGTGTCTTTCCGCTCCCCGAGGGTCAAGGTGGCAATGTAGCTCTTCGGCTCGTCAAGGAGATAGGGCAAGAACTTCGTCGCCTTCCCGACGGCGACGACAAGGAGGCCGGAGGCAAAGGGGTCGAGGGTCCCTAGATGCCCGACCTTGAGCCCCGGATAGGCCCGCGAAAGAAGGGCGTCGTAGTAGCGGGATGGCTTTCCTATTTCTTTGTCGATCAAAGCAAGTCCGCGGTCCATAGCGGATGAATTATAGACAAAGCAAACGAAAAAGGGCGAGGAAAGCCTTCCCCGCCCTTCCAAAACCCCCCTTAGCGGAGGCTCGCCACATCGATGGGAAGGAAAGCGCCCGGGTCGTACATTTCAAGGCGGTAGACGTCCTCGACTTCGACGATGGACGATAGTTCCTCACTCATCAGAAGCTTTCCTTCCGAGCGGCCAAGATAGCAGGATACGAAGGAAAAGGTCGTCGCTTTCCCTTCGCCCTGAAGCGGGAAATTTTCAGGATGGAGCCACGAGAAGTCGATCATCCAGTCGTAAGAGAAGGACCACCGCTCGCCGGTGAAGACGCTCGCCCCGGAAAGAAGGGGACCAAAGCAAACCTCGGTCTCGCCATCGGCGACGAAATCTTCGTGGTAAATCTCCAGCCAGTAGTTCACGGCCATCGTGGCAAAGAAGAGGCAATGCTCCCCGTCGAAAAGGGTAACCGCCAAAAACGGACGCTCATATGGCTCGGCTTCGCCAAACTCGTGCCGCCAGAGTCCCGCGGGATTGATGTAGGAATAGGTCGCCTCGATCCTCCGCCCGGCAAAACTCGAAAGAATGATTCCCTCCTCCTCGGGGAAGGTGAAATAGAAACAATAGGCGGAATCGAGGAAAACCTCGTCATAGACGTGGATTGGCGCGCTATTCACCACTTCTTCCTGGAAACCTTTTTCCTGGAGACCAAAGACCTCGTCGTAGGATCGCGGGGATGCGCCCGGCGCCGGATCAAGCTCCTCGCGGCCTTCGAAGTGGCTGGCGATTTCCTCGTGAAAGGCCCGGGCAAAGCTTTCGATCTTCCCGCCAAGAGGGGGATCATAAGGGCCGCTCCCCTTTTGGCACGAAACAAGGGCGAGGGCCGCGATAGCGCTGGCTACAAAACTCAGATGCTTCATTTTCATGGTTTATCCTCCCTCGATCATATTACAAGAATCACGGCAAAGACGGTATGACCACCTGAAGCCGGCTATGCCCGCATCGCGAGCAAATGTTGCCCTGCATGAAAGGATTTCCTTGAAGGCTGTAGTCATGCGGCTCGAGGACATATTCACCGCAAGAGCAATACGCTCGATGCATCGTCGCATCAAAGTCTTCAAAACGGCTGCTGTAATCGTGCTCCAAATGGGCCAACTCACTGATTAGCAAGGTCGGCATGATAGAATCCGTTCCGGTATAGGAATCCCAGTCGGGGCCATGGAAACGAATGTAAACCGTTTCGCCCTTCTGAAGGGCCAAGGTCCCGATATTCTTGCTCGTCATCTCTGGATAGTCATGGATTTCTCCGAAGATATGCTGATAACAGGGGACCAAAAGGGTTGAACAGTCGGTCGTGCTTGGCCATTCCTTGCTCAGGTCGGCAGCGACGCCGAGGCTTTCGAAATATCCGGTCATGTCAAAGGAGAAGGTTCCGGTCCGCGGAGCGACGAATTTTAAGATGCGATGCTCGTATGGCTCCTCTATCTCCGGAATGCTTATGGAATCCCCTTCCAAAACGTCATGGGCGAACTGTTCGAGTTCCGGCTTCGGCAGATCGAGGGTTTCGAGCAGTTCGTCGAACATTACCCTGTGAACGAATTTTCGCTGGGACCTTCTAGATCTGTTGTAAGCAGTACCCAGTGTGTTACAAGTGTGGACACAGGTGTGAACAGGTTTGGGAATGTGTATATTAAAAATCGTTCCATCATATAATATACTCATTTAAAGTTTCGAAAAAGATTTTAATTGAGGAATACCCTTAATTGCTCTGAACGTACGTGATAATGGCACTTAAAACTTCTAAAAGCGAAGCAATTTTAGTTTGAGCTGCTTTCAATAACGCATGAAATATAATGTTTAAAGGTTCAACACTTTCAGCAAACCATCATTCCTATCAACC
>CASFWS010000139.1 GCA_949298295.1 uncultured Bacillota bacterium
TCCCCTATCGGCCATCGATCATTCGGCTGAGCGAGCTTTTGCAGCGCGATTTCAATATCCCTCCTTATCAAAGGCCATACGTCTGGACCGATGAAAATGCCCGGGGATTGCTGATGAGCTTGATCAAAGCATCCGAGCAAGGCGATCCCGAGGCCGCCCCTTGCCGCCTCGGCACCGTCATCCTCGTTGCCGACGGAAAAAGCGAAAGCCGGGAAATCATCGACGGCCAGCAGCGGATCGTCACTCTTTTCCTTATTCTGATGGCCCTTTCGGAACGGGGAATCCTCATAGGGCCGCTCCTTGAAGCGTCCAAGCGGAGCGGCGGCATCGAAATCAGGGATGGAATCTCGCTCGCCCATATCGCCAGGAACTATCGCTCCATCTCGTCTTTCCTTTCCCTCGTAAGCGACGAGGGCCTTCGGAAACTCACCGAGGCCATCGAAACAAAGGCCGAGGTCCTCTCCATCGAGGCGACTTTTGAGCGGGACGATCTCAAGGGGCGGGAGGAACTCCTCCGCCTTTTCCACGACCAAAACGCCAGGGGGAAGGACCTCTCGGTTGCCGACCGGCTGAAGGCCATTCACCTCGCCAAGATGCCCGACCCCGGGATTCGGCGGCAAAAAGCCGCTCTTTTCGAGAGAATCAACCGAGACGAAGACAGCGTCGACAGACTAATCGAAAAGCTCCTTTTCCCGATCCGGAGGTGGGGAAGGCGGCAATCGGCAGCCCCTTCCCTTCTTAAAGGAAGCGATGCCGTCTTGGATTCTTTCCTCGGCATCGATCCGGGGCGAGGATACCCCTACGCGCGCTTCCAGCAAGCCGGGGCCGAAACGAGGCGCCAAGAGCGCTCGTGGCAGTTCGACCAGCCGTTCCTTGCCGGGGAAGGCTTCTTTAATTTGCTCGAGAGAGCCGCTTCCGATTTTAGGAAGGCCAAGGCTTTGAGCGCGCCGCGGGCGAATGTTCTCAAGAAGAAGATATACGAGAACCTCTATCTTCCGAGCCTCGCTTACCTCATCAACCGCTTCGGCGCGGATGGCCTTCAGGGGGAGCCGGCGGCCTGGAAGTTCGCCTTGGCCATCGACCTATGGCTCAAAATGGTACGTTACGAAAGCATCGACAAGTACGCCCGCGGCTATGCTCTTTCAACCTCCGGAAGCCAAGGCGGCTTTCCTCTATTTGAGGCAATCGCTTCCGTTTCCTCCCCGAGCGATCTCATCGGTACCTACCTTTCGGCGATCCCTTTCCCGAAGGAAGAGGAAATCCGTAGCGGCAAGGAAAAGGCGAAGGAAGCCTTTAGCCGCCTCCCCCACATCCACCTCCCAGATAACGAAGAATCTCCCCGCGAAGAAAGCCTGGGCTTCGAAGGGACGGAGAGGCCATTACAGGAGGCTGGCATGGAGGAGCCTTCCTTCGTGCCGCTTCTAAGGGAAGGGGGAGGAAACGTTTTCGACCGGGATTGCTTCATTCCATCCTACCAACGGGACTTTGCTTGGGGTGAGGAAGACGAGACTGCCCAGTTGATCGACGATCTCCTAAACGTCGACGGGGAACGCTACCTCATCGGCTCCTTCGTCTTCTCGAAGAAAGTCGACGAGGGCGGACATGAATTTCTGGAGGTGGTCGACGGCCAGCAGCGCCTCACCGTCCTATACCTCCTCTTCCGGGTCCTCGGGATACCGGTCGCCCACCCCTTGGCCTACGAAAGCGAGCGCGAAAGTCTCCTCAAGGCGGAAGAAGGCGGCGACGAAAGCGAAGCGAGGACCTACCGCTACCTCGCGAAAAGGCTTAGGAACTCCGAGGACAAAGAGCGGATCAAGTCGAACCTCAAAAAGACCTACGTCCTTCTCGATTTCCTCCCGCCCAAGACCGACCTGAACGCCTATTTCGAGAGAATGAACGGGACGGGCGTCGATCTAGGCGACGCTGACCTCGTGAAAGCCTTGGTCTACGAGCATCTGTTCGACGAAGGACAAGGAAAGGCCGACGGCTTTGTCTCCCTTTTCAACAGAGCCCAGTCCTTCTTTTCAGGAGAACGGTCGGGAGGGCGGGAGCTTGAAAAGATCATGACTCTAAAGGAGGCTTGCGGAATGGGCGGCGAGGGGCTTATCGAGGATAGCAAAGAAGAAGCCGCTTCCTCCCCCATCGATTTCCGTATCTTCCTCCTTTACGTCCTCCTCTCAATCGATGGGGAGGCCTGCCCGAGCTTCAATGCCAAGAAACTGGTCGAGAATTTCGAGCACAACTTCGGAAACGGAACAAAGGACGCCGGTTTTGCCGAGGAATTCCTCGCGAAATTCAAATTGGACCTTGAGATCTTGGAGGAATGCACGATCCGGAGGAGGAAAGAAGGCGGGTTCTCTTTCCCCCTTCTCGACCGCTGCGAGGACGAGGCGCGAAAGCCGATATTGAAGCGAATCATGATGCTTCAGGAAGCCGCTTGCCAGCTCCCCAATTTCTTCCGGAAGGACGGCTGGGTCCTCCAGCTTCTCAAGAAGGGAGCAAAAGACAAGGACATCAAAGGCGAAGAACTCGAGGAGATGCTCCTTTTTGAATTCCGCGAGGCGACGAGGGCTTTCCTGAAGGAGGTAGAGCATGCCCCGACGAGCATTCCTCCATTTTCCGTCCTCTATTTCCTCGACTACCTCATCTGGAAGAAGATGGCCCAGGGGAAAGGGGGAGAGGCCTGCGTCCCGCTGGGGTGGGCGGGGA
>CASFWS010000140.1 GCA_949298295.1 uncultured Bacillota bacterium
CCCTCATCCTCAATCCGAAGAAAATCTCGGACGAGGCCTTTGTGGCGGCCTATCCCGAGGTCAAAAGGCATCCCTTCGTCCCCCATGCCTTCCTTTACGAAAAGGAAAAGTACGATTTCGGGAAGAAAATCATCTACGACGCCGGGGCGATTTCCATCCAGGACGCCGCGGCCATGATGGCCGTCTATTTCCTGAATCCGAGGAAGGAGGACACCCTCCTCGACATGTGCGCCGCCCCCGGCGGGAAGTCGATCGAGGCCTCGATCCTCATGGACGATCAGGGGACGATCGTCGCTAACGACATCTCCTACCCCCGGGCCAAGGCCCTCAGCCAGAACGTCGAAAGGATGGGCCGTGGGAACATCATCGTCTCCAGCAACGACTTCGTCTTCTCTTACGCCAGCTACGCCGGGCGCTTCGACAAGGTGCTCATCGACGCCCCTTGCTCGGGCTCGATGATGTATCGGAAAAACGCCGAGGCCAAAACGAATTTCACCCCGGCCAAGATCTCGGGGAACGCTAGGCGGCAAGCCGAGCTCCTCGAACTCGGCTACCGGATGCTCAAGCCCGGCGGCGACCTCCTCTACAGCACCTGCTCCTTCTCGAAGGAGGAAAACGAGGATGCCGTCCTTTCCTTCCGCCGCTCCTTTCCCGAGGTCGAGGTCGTCCCCCTTCCCGATGATCCAAGTTTCTACCGGCCCGAGAGCCTCAAGGAGGCCGTCTATCTCCTTCCCGACCGCTTCTACGGGGAAGGGCAGTTTATCTGCCTCCTCCATAAGCCGGGGGTCCATATCCCCGACCGGGAGGTCGAAAAAGGCGAGGAAGGGGTTGCCTCGCGCTACCGGGGCTTCCTCGAGCACTACGGCCTTGCCGCCCGCTCCAACGAGATGTTCCGGAAGAAGTTCTACTCGATTTACCGCCCCTTCGACGCCAGCCACCTGAACCTCCTCCGCTACGGGGTCAAGCTCTTCGAGATCCGCGATAGCCTCATCTACCTCCCCGACCACCACCTCGCCGCCTTCCTCGACAGCTCCTACTCCATCCCCATCGGAAAGGAAGACGCCAAGAAGTACATCCGCGGGGAGACCTTCCTCCTCGACCGCCGGGACGACTTCTACATCGTAAGCTACCAAGGATTGAACCTCGGCTTCGTCAAGGTGTCGGGAGGGATCGCCAAAAACCACTACCCGCGGGGCCTCCGCCGGGAATGGGATCCCGACGAGGAATGAAAAACAAGCGCGATTCGTAAGGAACGCGCTTTTTTTCTTGCCTAAGGAAAGGAAAAGACCGGCCCTCAGCCGGTCTTATTCACTCCTCGGCTTTCTTTCGTAAAGGGATGCGGTTAAGGCCTTTTTCGTAGTAGGAAGCGTCGAAGGCCCGGGATTCTTTAATGGCTTCCCCGACCGCTCCCTGGACCTTCGCGGCCAGCTCGTCGGTCATCGCGTCTTTACCAGGGAGGAAGCTATCGAGGAAGGCGACTTGGAGAGGAATCCGGCGGTCGTCCTTCCCGGCCTTGAAGAGGCGGAAGGTCCCGAAGATGGCAAGCGGGAAGACCCTTGCTCCGCTTCGGGTCGCCGCCTTGAAGCTCCCGGGGTGGAAAGGGAGGACATCGACCTTCATCGGATCGCGGTTCCGCGTCCCCTCCGGGAAGATGAGGTAGTCCTTCCCGCTCATAAGGCCGGAGGTCACTTCCTTAATGACCCCGAGGGATTGCCGGAGGTCCTTCCGGTCCATGAAGAGGCCGTCGAGGGCCCTTACGGCCCGCCCGATGACCGGATAGCAACGGGTTTCGACCTTGGCCACGGGGCGGATCGGCCGATGGGAGAGGGCGATAAGAAGAAGGGGATCGAAGTCCCCGAGGTGGTTGGGGGTAAGCAATAGCCCCTCTTTCCCTAGCTCGGCTTCGTGGTAGGCCCTTATTCCTTCGAGGTAGAGGTCGGCCCGGAACACCTTGAGGAGGAAGCGGACGAGCTCGGCGATTTTATGGAAGCGAACCTCGATCGGGTAACGCTCGGGATGGCGGCTATAGGGCAGGATGAAGAAGAGGTAGTCGAAAAGAACCCGGGGCCAAGCCAGAAAGACGATGCGGAGCCACTTGAGCATTTCTCAGTCCTTCCTGATCGAGGAGGCGTAGGACTCGCTCAGTTCCTCGACGAGAACGAGCCCGTGCTCGGGATCAGTTTCCAGCCGCCCCTTGAAGATGACAAGCGACCCGTCGGAAAGCTTCATGAAGCGCGAGCTTCCCCCGAGGGCGTCCTTCACGAGGAAGCGGTCGATTTTCATCCTCCCCTCCCCGTCGGGAACCGGGCGATCGACCTCGATGTAGCGGTAGCCGGGAAAGGGGGAGGCCCCAACCCGGCCGGAGACGAAGACGGAAGATAGCATGCTCAGTTTTCCTTTCTAAGAGCGTAGACCGTTGCCGAAAAGGCGGGCACCTCCGCCTTTTCGAAGGTCCCAAAGCCCTCGCTTCGGTATTCCTTCCCGTCGAAAAGGAGGCTCATCTTTTCCTTGAAGGCGGCCTCCAAGGGGTACGACGACCTGCGGGACGAGATTCATCGTCGTGGTCTCGCCGATGTGTCCGCCGGACTCCATGCCCTCGGCGACGACCGCGTCGGCTCCCTGCTTCTCTACGCGCTCCGCGAGCGCAACCGCCGCGACGACG
>CASFWS010000141.1 GCA_949298295.1 uncultured Bacillota bacterium
CGAAGTCGCTGGCCCCGAGGTAGGACATCCCATCCTCGGTGTAGGCGCCCTCGAAGCCGATCGTCGGGTCGCTCACGAAGTCGTCGAGGGGGATGACCGCCCCGCCTTCGATGTAGTCGGCCACGTGGTCGGGATAGCAATAGGCAATCGTCGGGAGTTCGGTCCCGCCGGCCGCGATGACGCGGTCGATCTTGCCCTTGAGGGTATCGTAATCGCCCTGCTCCCCGTCTTCGATCGTGATGTTCGGGTAGAGGCTTTCGAAACGGTTGATTAGGGAATCGAGCCACGCTTTGTTCCCGGAGCCGAGGGTGTGCCACATGGTGACCGTGGCCTCGATGTCCGCCGGGTCGCCGTAAACCGTCTCGTC
The DNA here is from genome assembly GCA_949298295.1 of uncultured Bacillota bacterium. Classification (GTDB taxonomy): domain Bacteria; phylum Bacillota_I; class Bacilli_A; order RFN20; family CAG-826; genus UBA4951. Next base: position 368 of record CASFWS010000141.1, read on the forward strand.
GTAGTCTTGGTATTCGAAGCCACCCCCGCCGCTGGTGCCCGGCTGGCCACAGGCGGCGAGGACGCTCATGGAAACGAGGACGAGAAGAGTGCTCCCCAGAAGACCGCTTTTCGCTTTTTTCATTCTGGAAACCATCCTCTATCAGTTGCCGGCCGTAACGGCGTTGTTGTAGGCCTGCTCGAAGTACGAATCGATGGTCGAATCGATGGTGCTTTCGGTAACCTCGGCCAAAAGGACGTTGGTGATGATGCCGCCGACTTCGGTCCGGGCCACGGCCGAGCCGCGGAAGGCCGGCGAAGTGAAATAGGCGGTCGCGTAGTTGGCGTCGGCGAATTCGAGGGTGTCATGGATGAGCTTGGAGGAGCCGCTGGTGGCCGTGTTAGTCGACCAGTTCTTGTAAACGTCCGTCTCGAAGGCCGAACGGCGGACCGGGTTATAGCCGGTCAGCGTCGCGAGGTTGGCGGTGTTATTGGCGTTGGTAGCGAACTTGTAGAAGAGCCATCCGGCATAGAGCTCGTCCTGGCTGGCGCTCGAGAAGAAGCACATCGAGGGGCCCTGGGAGATGACCTTCGGGTTGGAGGTATCGCTCTGGGGAACGGCGGCAATGCCGATCTCGAAGTTCGGGGTGTAGTTGTAGTTGGTGCCGCCGGTCGAGCCAACCGTCAGGAGAAGTTCCCGGTTGGTGAACATCGTGGAGGTATACGAGCCGTTCGGCGAGGCGCCCTTGGTCGTCATGTGGCCGAGGTCGTAGTTCTCCTTGATTTCCTTGACCATGGCCTTGGCTTGGTCGTTATCGAAGAGATAGCGGTTGTTTTCGTCGCTGCTGGTGTAGGGGATGTCGTCCTGGGCCGAGCGGGTAATGAAGAGGTTGTCGTCGCTATCGTAGCCGAAGGGGGTGATCTCCGGGTTCAGGGCCTTGATCTGCTCGCAGACGCTCCAAAGGTCCTCCCAGGTCTGGGGAACGTTGAGGCCGTTCTGGTCGAAGTAGGTCTTGTTGTAGAACATGACTTCCGTCGACTTGCTCCAAGGCATCGAATAGACGCCCGGCTCGGCGTAGTCGGTCGACTCTTCGAGGTAGCCCTCGTAATAGTCGTCAATGGTCCCGGCTTCCGTCTCGTCGTCGACGCCCATCCCGATGAGGGGGTCGTTGACGTAACCGGCCATGTTCTCGACAGCGCCGGCATAAAGATACTCGGCAACGTGGTCGGGATAGGCGATGGCCATCGTCGGGGTCGTGCCGGCCGTGATGGCGTAACGGACGTCGGTATAGATTTGGTCGTAGGAGGAGTGATTGACGAGTTCGATCTCGATGTTCGGGTAGCGGTTCATGAACTCCGTCGCGATTTGGGAAATCGACTCGAAGTTGGCGCTAGAGCCGCTGCCGAAGGTGTGCCAAACGGTGACATGGGCCGTAAGGTCCTCTTGGCTGCCCTCGAAGGCAACATAGTCTTCCGGGGTTTCCCAGTCGATCGAGTCATCTTCGCTGGAAGAGGGGAGGGAGGACGTTTCGACGGTCGGGCCGCAGGCCACGAGAATGCCGGCAGCCGAGATGAGGGAGAGGATGGTCAATGCTTTCCTCGAATTCATCAGAAGATCTCCTTTCATGTTCAATCTTCGCTTTATTCTACCCCAGACGGGTTAGAACCTGATATGAAAGAGCTATCAACGGCTAGCCCTTGATGCCGGCGCGGCCAACGCCGCGCATGATGTATTTGCGGAAGAAGATAAAGAGGAGGAGGAGCGGGACGGTGACGAGAATCGTCGCGGCCATCTGAAGGCCGTATTGGGGGTCGCCGCTCGTCGTGGTGAAGGAGTTCCGGAGGCCGTTGGTGATGAGCCGCCACTCGTCGCGGCTCGCGACGAGGTTCGGCCAGACATAGGAGTTCCAGGCTCCCATGAGCTTCAGGATGAAGATCGAGATGATCGTCGGGGCGGCAAGGGGAACCATGACCTGCCAGAGGAAGGACCAGTCGCTTTTGCCGTCGACCTTGGCCGCCAGGTAGAGCTCATTGGGGATCTGCTTGAAATTCTGGCGGAGAAGATAGATGTAGAACACCGAGACCCAGAAGGGGACGATCATCGAGGCGAAGACCCCGACGGCGTTCCCGAGCCAGCCGAGGTAGCTGACGGTGATGTAGTTGGTAATGACCATCATCTCGCCCGGAATCATCATCGTCGCGAGGATGAGGATGAAGAAGAAGTCGCGTCCCTTGAACTCGAGCCGGGCGAAGGCAAAGGCCGCAAGGATCGTCGTAATCAAGGTGCCGAGGGTCGAGATGACCCCGAC
>CASFWS010000142.1 GCA_949298295.1 uncultured Bacillota bacterium
CGACGCCGTCATGGAGTCCCTCTTCGCCCCGCTTCGCCAGATTGCCGACAACGCCGGCTACGATAGCGAAGAAATCGCCGACCTCCAGAAGGAGGCCAAGCCGGGCATCGGCTTCAATGCCAAGACCGGCGAGTGGGTCGACATGGTGAAGACCGGCGTCGTCGACCCGACGAAGGTCACCCGGACGGCCATCCTCAATGCCTCGAGCATTTCCGCCCTCTTCGTGACGACCGAAGCGGCCGTCACCGAGATCAAGGAGCCGAAACCGGAAGTTCCGGCCCCCCAAGGCGGGATGTACTGATTCCCCTGCTAAGCCATTTAGGCCCGTCCCCGCGACGGGCCTTTTCCTTTTGAAGTGGGGCTGGGGGTAGGGCAATTCTTTCCAAGCCCGCTGACTGGATTTTTGAAAGGGCCGGCAATGAGCGAGCGAAGGTATTTGAAGGCCGGCTGAAGGGGCCGACATTCCGCTTGACATTCACGGTTGGTCTTTTAGTTTGTAAATACCAAAGGGAATCGCGTAGACATGGCTTCGATGTCTACCTGCTTCTTCTGATTTTGATGAAAGGAGAGAAGAAATGGTCGGTGAAATGTCGATGATTGGGCCATCGGTTTTGCGTTCTATCGCCCCCGCCTCGCCTGACCGTTGGGGGTGCGGCCCCTTTTCTCGGCTGTTAAAGGTTGGCCCAAAGGACATTGACGTATGAAAAAACGATTTGCCTTGATACTTCTCGGGACCTTTGTGACGGCGGTGGGCCTCTCTTCTTGTCTCCCGGAGGCGGACGGTTCCGCGTCTACGGCGGGAACGAGCCAAGAAACACCGACCACCTTCGATTGGAAGTTCGAAGAAGAAACCTATGTCCCCGACCTTGACCCGGCCGATAATTTCATCGACTACGTGGGGCTCCCCGCCGGGCCGACCTCTCTTGTCCTCTACCAAGGCTACGACAACATTAACGACGGCGACCCCTATGTCCGTTACGAGGACATGGGAAGCCCCGAGAACCCCTACGCGGCCGTCGAGATGCGGGTCGATGAAACCGTCGACTACTTGGCCTATTACCTCCCGCGGGAAACCTTCGAGGATCTCGAGTCGAGGATGCCGTCCTATTACGAAGAGAACCTTACCGGCCTCTTCGGGGCGCCCGACGACGGCCTTTTAGACGGAAGGTTCATCCATTTCAACAGCTTGGAGGGCAACGATTCCCTTCTTCGGATGATGGCCTACGACCGTCTCGAGGACGTTTGCCTGGGAGACGATGAGTATTCGATCGTCGGGCTTTTCGAGCGGAAGGGAGTATCCTACGAATTCGACCTTGCGACTTCGAAGGAATTAAGCGAACGCCACTGGCTCATCGCCCGCCTCATCCTCGATGGGGAAGGAAAGCCGCTTTCCTCCCTCTACGATCTTTACGGGAGGACGGACGAGCCCCGGGACCGGGGACGGGCTTACGCGGCCTATCGGGCCGAAAGGGATACCTTTGAGAGCGCCTCCGGCTTCGGCCTCGATTTCCGGCGCTTCAGTAGCGAAGACGGCGGCTACGTCCAAGCTCCGGGGTGGAGCAAATCCCGGCCTTTCTACAAGGAACGGGGGTTCAAGGCCATCCATGAACTCCGGGGCGCGACTCTCATATCCGAGCACCGTTACCAAGATGGCGTCGACCTTTTGGAGGAAGGGCTTCCGGATGGCCATTTCCCGATGGCCTCCGACCCCTTCGGGGAGAGCCTCCGGCCCCTTTTCAAGGAAGCGTGGCTGTTCGATGCCCCCAATAATTCTTCTTTGGCCTATTTCGACTGGGCGAAGCTTCGCCTGAGCCTCGGGGAAGCCCGCCGGGCCCACCTTGCCGCTCTAGAGGATAACGCCGCTTCCTAGGGGGAGAGTTGCCTTGAAGGCCTACATAAAGGCCCTTGGAAGTTTCTTTGAAGCTTTGCCATATCCGCGGCCGATGAGTTCTTCGCTTCTTTTCTTTTGATAGGCTTTTTGCGGCTGCTTTTCGCGATTTCGGGGGATATCATGGCTTTTCGAAATCCAAAGACGGAGAGTCTTTGGCTAAGAATTTTGAACCTTCAGACCGGACCGAAAGCCCATCCGACGCCGATCGGAAAGCATATCGGAGCAAATCGGCTGCCCCTGCCTTCGCTAGTTCCTGTAGGGGCTTCTAGGACCTAGCGGCCGCCACAGCCGGATGGAAGGCTTACCGAAAGGACGAAGAGAAGGGCCGGGGGGAGGGCGATAGTTGAATGTCCGGTGGCGAAACGATTAGAATTCGATGGCCCAAAACTAATCGTTTGCCGAGCATTCCGCGCGCCTTCGGCCGCCTTAAAGGAGTATCATGTTGCAAGCTATGGAAAACATTTACGCTGAACTCAAAGAGCGGGGACTCATCGAGCAGTTCTCAAACGAGGAAAAGGTGAAGGAACTCCTTTCCTCCCCGACCGCCGTCTATTGCGGGTTCGACCCGAGCGCGTCCAGCATGCACCTTGGGAACTACGTGATGATTTCCCTTCTCATGCGCCTTCAGAGAGCCGGGCACAAGATCGTCGCCCTCGTCGGCGGGGCGACCGGGATGATCGGCGACCCCTCGGGCAAGAGCAAGGAACGGAACCTCCAGACCAAGGAGCAGCTTCG
>CASFWS010000143.1 GCA_949298295.1 uncultured Bacillota bacterium
GACGGCCTCCACCGGGGCCATCAGGAACTCTTTCTCGCCGCTCGGAAAAGCCCCTTTCTCCCTTCGATCCTCCTTTTCGAGCCATCCGCCGAAACCCTTCTATTCCCCGAGCGTCCCCACCCGGTCCTCACCTCGCTTGAGGACAAGCTCCGCCTCCTTCCCGGCTATGGGATCGAACGGGCCTACATCGTGAGGGCCGACCTTTCCTTCTACGCCCTTGATCCTGACGGCTTCGTTTCCTTTCTGAAGGAAAGAATCGATCCTTCCCTCCTCGTCTTCGGGAGCGATTTCCGCTTCGGGAAGGGCTGCGCCGGGACGCCCGAGGTCCTCCGGTCCTACTTCCCGGCCGAGGAAATCGCCCTCCTTGAATGCTCCGGGACCAAGGTGTCTTCGACGAGAATCCGCTGCCTCATCGAGGAAGAGGGCGATGTAAGTGCCGCCAAAGACCTCCTCGGCCGCCCTTACGAAATGAAGGGAAAGGTCGAGCGCGGCCTCCATAACGGCACCCGCATCGGCTTCCCGACCCTGAACCTTCGGCCTGCCGCTTCCTATTGCTATCCGGCCCCCGGGGTCTACGAAGGGGTTTCCTACCTTTCCGGGATCCCTTACCTCTCGCTTATCAACGTCGGGACGAACCCGACGGTCGGGGCCCTTTCGGAAACCCAGGTCGAAAGCCATCTCCTCGGCTTTTCCGGCGAGGCCTACGGGAAAACCCTCTACGTGAGCTTCGAGCGCCGCCTCCGGGGGGAGAGGAAGTTCGCCTCCCTCCTCGAGCTGAAGGAGCAAATCGCCAAAGACAAGGCCGCCGTCCTTGAAAGGAAGAGCCGCTAGCCCGCCACGAAGCGGGCTTTTCTTTTGCCCCTTCCCTAGAAGGGAGGGCTAGGGGCGAGTAAACTTTCCTTGCCTAGGGAGGAACAGCGATGAAGACATTGCTCAAAAACGCCCGGATCTTGTCCCTCGAGAAGGATTTCTCGATCGTCGAGGGGGACGTCCTCGTCGAATACGGGGCCATCAAGAAAATCGGGAAGGGGATTTCCGCCAAGGGGGTTGACAAATCCCTCGACTGCCGGGGCGGGCTTTTGCTCCCCGGTTTCAAGAATGCCCACACCCATAGCGCCATGACCTTCGTCCGGAGCTATAGCGACGATCTTCCCCTCCGCGAGTGGCTCTTCAAGCGGATCTTCCCCCTCGAGGACCTTTTGAAGCCCGAGGATCAGTACTTCCTTTCCCGCCTTGCCATCCTCGAATACCTCACCAGCGGCATCACCGCCTGCTTCGACATGTACTACAACCCCCTCGAGATGGCCCGGGCCGCCCGGGAGATGGGTTTCAAGGCCGTCCTCCTCGGGACGGTAACCGAAGCCCGGGAGTCGGTTTCCGAGATGGTCGAGAACTACCGGAAGATCAATGACGGAAACCCCCTCGTGAGCTACCAGCTCGGCTTCCACGCCGAATACACCTGCTCCGAGGAAATCCTCGTCGAGCTTTCGAAGGCCAGCCGCAAGCTCCAGTGCCCGATCTATTCCCATACTTCCGAGACCTTCGGGGAATACGAAGGCTGCAAGGCCCGCCACCACGGGCTATCCCCGGTCGCCTACGCCGAATCCCTCGGCCTTCTCGACTACGGCGGCGGGGGTTTCCACGGGGTCGCCTTCTCCAAGGAAGACATCGCCATCTATCGGAAGCACGGATGCTCCCTCGTGACCTGCCCCGGCTCCAATAGCAAGCTCGCCAGCGGCATCGCCCCCTTGACCGACGTTCTCGCCGCCGGGGTCAACCTCGCCATCGGGACCGACGGCCCCGGCAGCAACAACGGCCTCGACTTCTTCTACGAGATGCGCCTCGCCTCGGTCCTTCAGAAGCTTCGGACGATGGACCCCTCGGCCTTCAAGGGAACCGATGCCCTTTATGCCGCGACGGTCGGCGGTAGCCTCGCCATGGGCCTCCTCGACGCCCGCTACGTTAAAGAAGGGGAGCGGGCCGACCTTGTGCTCATCGACCTCGACAAACCGGCCATGCGCCCCCTCAACGACATCCCGAACAACCTCGTCTACTCCGGGAGCAAGCTCGACGTCCGCATGACGATGGTCGAGGGGAAGATCCTCTACCTCGACGGCGAGTTCGACGTCGGGACCCCGGCCGCGGAAATCATCCTGAAGGCCGAGGAAGTGACCTCCCGCATCAAGTCGGCGTTCGAAGGGAAAAGATGAAGTACTTCCTCTCCCACGCCTCGAGCGACGATTCCTTCCTCCGGGACTTCCTCCCTCTCCTCCGGGAAATCGACCCGGCCCTCGACGAGGGAAGGGACGTCTTCTATTCCTCGAGCGCCCGGGCCGCCGGGGTAAGGCCCGGCGAGGAGGTCCTCTCCTCTTTGTCGAAGGCCCTCGAAAGCGCCGGCTGCATCGTCCTTTTCGTCACTTCCGACTATCTCCGGAAGCCCTTTTGCCTCTATGAGGCTTCCCTTGCCTCCTACCTATGGAGCCGCGACCGGAAGCTCGTCGTTCCCTTGGCCGCCTCTTCCGATCTCCTTACCCCTCTTCAGTCCCTCT
>CASFWS010000144.1 GCA_949298295.1 uncultured Bacillota bacterium
AGGCCGCCTTCACCGAGGCCATCGACCCCGAGAAGAAGGCTTTCTCCTCCACTTCCCGCGGCGAGGTGAGCGCCGTCTTCGGAGAGGAAGGCGAGATGATCGGCTATAACCTCTTTTCCTTCTCAAGGAAATGCAAGGTCAAGGCCAACGGGATCCTCTTTTATCCCCCCGAAGAGGTCCTTTCCATCGTGAAGAAGGAAATCGAAGGGGCCGGCTTCCCCGTCCCTTCCTTCGAGAAAGACTCCGGCTATTTCGTCGGCAAGATCCTCTCCAAAGAAGAGCACCCTCTCTACGAAGGGACCTATATTTACGCCTTGGAGGGCCGTGATCATAAGCGTCTCGAGACCGTCTCGAGCCTTGCCGGGATCGAAGTCGGCGCGAAGGTCGTCTACCTCGAAAGCGGGCGGATCGGCCGTAACGGGCGGAAGTTCCTCTCCCACCTCGAGAAGAACATCCCCCTTCACTGCCTCATCGCCTCGAAATGGGAACTCGGGGCCCCCGAGGGGGCAAAGGAAGCCTATGTCGACATGAGCCTTGAAGTGGGAAGCGATTTCTTCGCGGAAAGGAAGTAAGGGTATGGAACAACTCGAAATCAAGCTGAAAGAAGAAGGGAAGATCGCCCGTCTCACCGATAGGACCTTCCGTCTCGACGAGCGGATCGGAAGCGGCTATTTCTCGGCCAACTACTTCCTGAAGAGCCGGGAAATCGTCGAGCGCCACCTTCCGGGCCATATCGTCCTCGAGCAGTGGTTCCAGCGGAAGGACGGGGTGATGGCCTGCGGGCTCGACGAGGCCATCGCCATCCTCCATAAATTCGCCCGCCATCCCGAAAGCCTCGAGATCTATGCCCTCGATGACGGCGACCTCATCGGGGCTGGGGAGCCGGTCCTCAAGGTCCGGGGGCACTACGAGGACTTCGGCTTCCTCGAAAGCATCATCGACGGCATCTTGACCCGCCGGACCTCCGTCGCGACGAATGCCTACGAAGTGGTGAAGGCCCTACGGGGGACCGACTGCTTCTCGATGGCCGACCGCCAGGACGACTACCTCACCCAGCCGGGCGACGGCTACGCGACCTACGTCGCCGGCATCAAGAAGTTCTCGACCGACGCCCAAGGGGCTTGGGTCGGGGTCAAGGGGATGGGGACGATGCCCCACGCCCTCATCGAGATCTGCGGGGGCGATATCGTGAAGGCCGCCGAGTATTACGAGGCCACCTTCCCGGAGAACGGGGTTACCGCCCTCATCGACTACCATAACGACGTCGTTTCCGATTCTCTAAATCTCGCCAAGGCCCTCGGAAAGCGCCTCCGCGGGGTCCGGGTCGATACTTCCAAATCCCTCCTCGACCACTATTTCGACGGCAAGGACACCTCCGGCTTCGACCCCCACGGGGTGTGCAAGGAGCTCATCTACGCCCTCCGGAAGGCCCTCGACGAGGCCGGCTTCCCCTTCGTGAGGATCACCGTCTCCTCCGGCTTCACGGCCGAGAAGATCGACGAGTGGACGAAGGAAGGGGTTCCGGTCGACACCTACGGGGTCGGCACCTCCCTCGTCGTGAATTCGACGGTCGGCTATACCGGCGACCTCGTCGAGCTCGACGGCCGCCCCGAGGCCAAGGAAGGCCGCGGGGAAGTTCCTAGCCTCCGCCTGAAGAAGGTTCCCTATCCTATCTATTGAAGTCTTTGAGAGGGCCGCCCCCAGGGCTTCCGGGGGCGGCTTTTCTCTTTTCCCGAGCTTTTCAGCTGCGTTTCCCTTAGTAGGGGGAGTAGGAAAAAGCCCGGGCCGGCCGCCGATATCGGCCACAATGTATCGATTGTATCAATTTTCAATTGTTACATGGCCATTTTATAACAGGATAAGCAAGGAACCATCGATAGAAAACCAGCGTTTACAATACCGGTAAAATGAAGTGATGAAAATCTTTCATTGTATTTGAGTGGCGTTCATAGCATCATTTTTAAGGGTGAAAAACGCATGAAAAACATCAAGGAACGAGTAACCATTTACCAAGTCGCCAAGGCGAGCGGAGTCTCCCTTGCGACCGTCTCGCGGGTCATCAACAACAAAGGCAACGTCAAGCCGGAGACGAAAGCCCGGGTCGAGGAAACGATCCGCCGCCTGGGCTACAAGCCGAGCGGCCTTGCCCAGGCCCTCGCGACGAACAAGACGACGAACATCGGCGTCATCATTCCTTCGGCCAATTACGTTTATATTGCCAATATGCTCAACGGCATCAGCGAGGTCGCCAAGGAAAAGGGGTTCGTCCTCACCCTTTTCACGACCTCCCATAGCCACGAGGAAGCTCTTACGATGATCGAGCGGGTCATCACGACCCACGTCGACGGGGCCATCATCTTCGATGACGAGCTCGACGCCGAGGACATCATGAAGATCAACAGCTACTCGGTCCCGACCATCGTCGTCAACAACCAGATCGTGGGGGAGCAGGTCGGCTGCGTCCTCTTCTCCTACACAGACCAGCTCGTCAAGCTCATCAAGGATTACTACGAGCAGGGCGGGGAGAAGGAAA
>CASFWS010000145.1 GCA_949298295.1 uncultured Bacillota bacterium
CGTCATCAAGGCCAACCTCCAGGTCCGGGTCGCCCTCCGCGTCTCCTCGAGCCAGGACTCGATGGTCATCCTTTCCCAAGGCGGGGCCGAGGAGCTCAACGGCTACGGGGACATGCTCGTCGACTGCTCCCTCGTCAGCCGCTCGGGGCTGACCCGGGCCCAGGGCTGCATGGTCGATAGCCTCGAGATCAAGCGGGTGACCGACTTCATCAAGACCCAGGCCGGGGTCGATTACGACCCCTCCTTCGTCGACCTAAGCGAAAGCGAGGCTGCCCCCGAGCCTTCCGCCCTCGAGGCCCTCTCGGGCGAGCGGAGCACTCTCAAGGTCCAGCAGGGCGACGACTTCTACCGCGGGGTCGTCGAGCAGATCATCCAGTGCGAGTTCACCTCGATTTCGAAGATCCAGCGCCAGTTTGGCATCGGCTTCCCGCGGGCCGGAAGGATCTTCGCCCACCTTCAGCGCGACAAAATCGTCTCCCTTGAAAGCGCGGCCTCCTCGAAAGGCTGCCCGGTCCTCGTCCACACGATGGAAGAGGCCGAGCCCCTGATGAGCAGCGAAGCCAAGGACTGAAGCGATTACAATAGAAAAGACCCCACCGGAGCAACGCACATGAAAGACACCTTCCTATCCGCTCGCCTCGTCGAGCCCTCCCTCATCCGCCTCGTCGTTTTCACCTCCTCTTCCTTCCAGGGCCTTTCGGCCGTCCTCCTCGTCGACCGGCGGCGGGAAATGCCCCTCCGCCAGAGTCGCATCAGCTCGACTTCCAACGTCATCGTCGCCGATTTCCGCCTCGAGCGTCCCCTCGAGCTCGGGCATAGCTACGTCGTCCTCGTGAGCGGCTACGGGCAAGCCCCCCTCGACGTAAGCGAGGCGACCTCCTTCCCCGACTTCGACGAGAAGTACTACTACGGCGGGGACGACCTCGGGGCTTTCTACCGGAAGGAGGGCACCTCCTTCAAGGTGTGGGCGCCCCTAGCCAGCAACGTCATGCTGAAGGTCAAGCGCCCGGGGGAGGTGAAGAGTTCCTATTACCGGATGGAACGCCTTCCGAGCGGGGTCTATCAGATCTATTGCGAGGGCGATTACGAGAAGGCCGAGTACACTTATCTGGTCACCAATAGCGAGGTCACCTACAACTGCACCGACCCTTACGCCAAGTGCTCCCTCCCCAACGGCCGGCGGTCGGTGGTCGCCGATTTCCGAAAGCTTTACCGCCGCGACGAGCGGAGCGCCCTCCCGCGCCTCAGCGAGCCGACCGAATACGTCATCTACGAGGCGAGCGTCCGCGACCTCACCGTCGATAAGCACTCCGACATCCTCAACAAGGGCACCTACAAGGGGCTCGCCGAGAAGGGGCGGCGGAGCGAGGGGGGTCTCCCGGCCGGCCTCGATTACGTGAAGAGCCTCGGGATCACCCACCTTCAATTGCTCCCGGTCTACGACTTCCAGTCGGTCGACGAGCTCGATCCGAAAAGCGGCTACAACTGGGGCTACGACCCCCGCCAGTACTTCGTCCCCGAAGGGTCTTATGCGACCGACGTGAAGGATCCCTATGCCCGGATCGAGGAACTCCGCGACCTTATCCTTACCCTCCACCGGGAGGGGATCCGGGTCGTGATGGACGTCGTCTACAACCACGTCTACGAGTACATTTCCTCGCCTTTCGAGAAGACGGTGCCCAACTATTATTTCCGGAAGCGGGCGGACGGGCACCTTGCCAACACCTCCTATTGCGGGGACGACGTGGCGAGCGAGCGGCCGATGGTCCGCAAGCTCATCGTCGACTCGGCGAAGTGGTGGATCGACTTCTACCACATGGATGGCTTCCGCTTCGACCTCATGGGCATCGTCGACTGCTCGACTTTGAACGCCATCGCCCGCTACGCCAAGAAAAAGGACCCGTCCTTCTTCCTCCACGGGGAGGGCTGGAACATGGGAAGCGACATCCCGGGCGAGGCCGGGGGGAACATGGGCAACTACCGCCTTCTTCCCGACTACGGCTTCTTCAACGATTCCTACCGCGAGGCCCTCAAGCATTACCTCGCCGGCGAATTCGAGAAGAAGACCGATGTCAAGTTCTCCCTCCTCGGAAGCGCTTCGCCTTTCGACTACCGGGTCCCGATGTTCCTTTCGGCCAAGCAATCGACCAATTACCTCGAGTGCCACGATAACGGCACCTATTTCGACTTCCTCTCCAAGGCTAGGCCGGACCTTCCTCTCGAGGAGCGGCTAAAGCTCGCGGTCCTCGGCTTCGCCCTCCCCCTCCTCTCCTTCGGGGTGCCCTTCATCCACATGGGGCAGGAGATCGGCGCGAGCAAGTTCGGCCACGAAAACACCTACAACGAAGGCGACCGTTTCAACAAGCTCCCATATCGCCTCCTCGACGAGCGGAAGGCCCTTTATAATACCTTCAGGAGCCTCGTTGCCCTTCGGCGCGAGTGCCTGGCGTTCAGGCCTTACGATCCCCGGGTCATCGAGCCGATGGCCGAGATCGAGGATTTCGGCGAGGGCATCGCCCTCAC
>CASFWS010000146.1 GCA_949298295.1 uncultured Bacillota bacterium
ATCTCGAGCCAGCCGAGGTTAGGGCCGGGCGAGGACTTCGAGGTCTTGATCTCGCAGACGTCGCCCGTCTTGAGGACGGTGTTCAGGGGGACGAGGGCGCCGTTCACGGTAGCCCCGACGGCTTGGTCACCGACCTTGGTATGGATCTTGTAGGCGAAGTCGAGGGTCGTTGCCCCGGTCGGGAGCTCGATGACCTTCCCAAGGGGGGTGAAGACGTAGACGTTGGCGTTGAAGATGTCGTTGCTTAGGGCGGCCATGAAGTCCTCGGCCGAGCCGTTTTGCTCACCGCTCATCGAGACGAAGTCGCGGAACCAGTGGAGCTTTTCCTCGATGTCCCGCTGCTCTTCCTTGGCGTTGTAGTTTTCCCCTTCCTTGTAACGCCAGTGGGCGGCGATGCCGGTCTCGGCCACCCGGTCCATCTCCTCGGTCCGGATCTGGACCTCGTAGATGTTCCCGTCGCCGGAGACGATGGTTGTGTGGAGGGACTGGTACATGTTCGGCTTGGGCATCGCGATGTAGTCCTTGAAGCGCCCGGGGATCGGCTTGTAGGTCGCGTGGATGATCCCGAGGATCTCGTAGCAGTTGATTTCCGTCTTCGTGATGATGCGGATGGCCAAGACGTCGTAAATCTCGTCGAAGGTATAGCCCTTCTGGAACATCTTCCGGTAAATGGAGTAGATCGACTTGACCCGGGATTCCATCCGGAAGGGGATCTTGTGCTCGAAGAGGATGTCGGCAATCCGCTTCTTGAGGGCGGTAAGAGAGCCCTGGCGGTTCTCCTCTCGCTTGTTCAGGAGCTCGAGGATATGGCGGTACTTGTCCGGCTCGAGGTATTTAAGAGAGAGGTCCTCCATCTCGCTTTGGATCGTGTAGATCCCGAGCCGATGGGCGATCGGGGTGAAGACGTCGAGGGATTCCTGAGCGATGGCCTTCTGCCGCTCGGGGGAAAGGGCATCGAGGGTCCTTAGGTTATGGAGGCGGTCGGCGAGCTTGACTAGGATGACCCGGACGTCCCGGGCCATCCCGAGGAAGATTTTCCGGTGGTCCTCGGCCTCGAAGTCGCTTTCCTTCCGCTTCGAGAGCTTCATCCGCTGGATCTTCGTGAGGCTATCGACGATGAGGGCGACGTCGTCGCCGAAGCGGGAACGGATCTCGGAAACGGTAAGGTCGGTGTCCTCGACGGTATCGTGGAGGAGGCCCGAGGCGATGGTCGCCGGGCCGGCCTCGAGCTCGGCGAGGATGTAGGCGACCTCGATGGGGTGCTGGATATAGGGTTCCCCGGACTTTCGATAGACGCCCCCGTGCTTTTCCTTGGCGAGGAGATAGGCGTCCTCGATCATCTTCCGCCCGGCCTCGCTTTTGATGTAGAGGTAGTAAAGCTCCTTCAAGTCCTCGAAGGTGTGCATCGGGTAGCCGCCGTTGGGTAGTAGTTTGCTCGCGCTGTCCATTGCTGGTTGATTATATACCCTCCAGGCGCGCGTACGATAGGAAGGGCTCTTCGCTCACCCCCTTTCCGATGGGATGGGGAGGGAGCCTCGGGGGAAGAAGCTACCCCTTTCAAGGGACAAAAGAAAAAACCGGGGCTGCCGACTCTTCTTCCTCGTAAGAAAGAACGGCTAAAAGCGAAGGCGCTTCCGGGCCTTACGGGCCTTATGGGAGGAGAAGGCGAAGGAGATGGCCGCAACGTAGAGGAGCTGGAAGGGATAGGCGAGGGACGAGAGGACGGCGATGAGGCCCGAAAAGAGGGACTTCGTATTTTCCCTGAGAAAAGTCGATAGGCGCATAAGGTCAATTCTCGGAAGACCTTCCGCCGGCCCGGGAAATAGGGGCATAAGAGAAGGTGAGGAAAAGGAATGGCAAGCGTTCCATGGCATAACTCTAGCCCCCCTCACGTTCTTTGCAATATGGGGAGGCAGGAAGTTTCGCGGGCCCTAAAAAAGGCAGAATCCGCGAAGCGTCCCCTACCCTTCAGGGATGGCTCTTATGACCTTGAAGGAGAGCTTCCGCCCGCGGAAGAAGTCCTCCTCGAAGGTCCCGATAAGGGAATAGCGGCCGCCCGGCTCGAAGTCCTTGCTCCCGAGGCGGAAGGAAAAGACCCGGGCCTCGGGGGAAAGGGAGAAGGAAAGATACTTCCCCTCTTTCGCGAAGCCGAGCTCCTCGAAGGAAACGCCCGGAAGGAGGAAATACGGCTCGGGAAAGCCGTTCCCGAAGGGGGAGAGGGCTTCGAGGAAGGAAAGATTGGCGAGGGTCAGTTCCTCGCGGGCCACTTCCAGCGGTTCCTTCCCGCCGGCTTTGAAGGGATGGGCGAGGGCGAAAAGGGCGAATTCCTGCCGGAAGAGGGGGAGGTCATCGGCCTTTATCGCGGCCCCGGCCGCCAGCTCATGCCCACCCCGTGTAAGGAAAGGAAGGCGCCCTTCCTCGTAGAAGGAGATGATCGAGCACCCTTCCTTCGAACGGAGGGAGCCGACGAGGACCTCGGGGTCGGCCTTCTTCGGGCTGAAG
>CASFWS010000147.1 GCA_949298295.1 uncultured Bacillota bacterium
AGACGTCCCTTTCCTCCGGCTCGAGGTAAGTAATGGCTTCCTTCGCCCCGATGGCCTTCGCTTCTTTCAGGGCGTCGAGGAGGCTCCCGTGCCCGTTCAAAAGGAAGGAGACGGGCAAATAGCCCCCTTCCGTCAGGAGCGAGACCAGCCGCTCCGACATCAGGGCGAAATAGAGGTTCTTGCTGCTGTCGGCTACGATGGGTAAAAGATGCATAACCTATTTTGGCACGATTCCGTTGATTTCTTTAATAATCTTTACATCGGCCTTCGGCTTCCGACCGAAGGTGAGAAGGCCGTTTATCTCCTGCTCGACGTCGTAAAGCTGGGTATAGCAATAGCCGGCAAGATAAGGCGAGGAGGCGACGGCCTCCTGCGTTTTCCGGTAGCGGGCCAAGAAGCCTTCCCGGCTTTCGAAGCTCCCGTAGCCCCAGATCCTAGTGCTATCGTCGGCATTGAAGGGAATTCCGCCGTACTCGCTTAGGACGAAGGGCTTATCCATCTGCTCCCGCCCGGGGGCGAAGACTGGCCGGTCGGCGTTCGGGGGATCTTCGACCATCCTTTCCTTGCTCGAAAGGCGCTTTTTGAAGGCCTCGAGGCGCTCTGGCTCGTCGTCGCTGTAGTCGTGGATCCCGACGAGATCGGTCAGGGGATTCTCCCACCCGTCGTTGCTGATGACCAAACGACTCGGGTCGAGTTCCTTGAGGAGGCGGTACATCCTTTCGGCAAAGGCCAGCTGCTCGGCATCCCGGGAGATGTCGTCGATTCCCCACGATTCGTTGTTCGGGGTGTAGGCGATGACCGAGGGATGGCCGTAGGCGTCCTTCACGATGTCGATCCATTCCTCCTCGAGGGCCTTGGCCCCGGAAGGGGAATAGAGGAAGCAGCTCGGGGACTCCGTCCAAAGGAGGAAGCCTTCCTCGTCGGCGTAGCGGTAGAACCAGGGGTCGGGCGTCTTCTGATGGACCCGGGCCCCGTTGAAGCCCATTTCCTTGGCGAAGCGGATGTCATGGAGGAAATCCTCCTTCCGCGGGGCCGTTAGGTTCCCGCCGGGATAGTAGCCCTGGTCGAGGACGAGCCGGAGGTAGCATTCCTCGCCGTTCAAATAGACTTTCCCGTCCCGAGCCTCGACGTCGCGGAAGCCGACTCGGGTCCGGGCCTTGTCTTCCCCATAGGAGAGTTCAAGCCCATAGAGGCGGGGGCTATTCGGCGACCACGGCTCAATCGGGGCGTTCCCGAGGTCAAAGGCGATTTCCCCGGACGTCTCCTCAATGAGGCTTTGTCCCGACCAAAGGACCGATGATCCGTCCAATAGCCGCGCCTCGAGGACGAGGCCGGGCCTACTTACTTCGTAGCGGAGGAGGCATTCTTTCTTGGCATAGGACCCGTTGGCCGCGGCATGGGCGAGGTGGAAGCTCGGGAGCTCCTCGAGATAGACGCTTCGGTAGATCCCGGTCGTCCGGGTGTACCAGATGATCTCGGACTCCTCTTCCCAGTATTGCTTGCCCCTCGGGATGTCCTTCTTCTTCCCGGGATCGTCGACCCGGAGAGCGATTTCGTTCTCCCCGTCGACGAGGAAGGGGTCGAGGAGGAAGGAGAAAGCGGTGGCCCCGCCGACGTGGGAATAGGCCTTCTTCCGGTTGACGTAGACCTCGCAGGAATAGTCGACCGCCATGAAAGTGAGGCGGTAGGAGCGATCTTCTTTCCGCTCGAGAGCAAACCGCTTCCGGTAATAGCAACGGTCGTGGAACCCCGTGTCGCCGATTCCCGAGAGGGCACATTCCGGCGCGAAGGGCACCTCGATCGAAAGCGGGAAGGGAACGCCCTTTTCGATGTAACCGTCTCTTTCGCCCCTTCCTTCCGGATCGAAGGCGAATTCCCAGGTCCCGTTGAGGGAACGCCATCCGCTTTCGTGGACGAAGTCGGGCCGTGGACATTCTTCTCGCATATCAATTCCCCTTTCGATAGTATTCGCGGCTGATGTCGAGGAGCTCTTGCTCGGCCGCCTCCTCGTAGGAGGCCGCCTCCGAGGCGTCTCGGAAAGGGGTGCTTTTCCTTCCGTCGATGAGGAGGCCATGGCCGGCGCGGTCATAGAGCGAGCGCCGCCCCGGGCCGGCGGCCATGCATAGACCGTTACCGACCAAAAGGAGGACGCCGAGGATGAGGAAGAGGTAGAAGTCGGCCGAGAAGACGAGGCTCAGCCCGACGGCGAGGCCGGGAAGGGAACGCGGAAGGGCATAGAAGCGGCTTTGATAGGCTCCGTTCGGGGCGACCAGAAGGGCCCCGACGACAATCCGCCCGAGGCTCCGCCCGCCCCCAAGTGCAAGAGGCAGAAGGATGGAAGGGACGGCATAGGCCAGGTAATAGGAGAGGCTTTGCCGCCATAGCGTCTTGACCTTGGCCCCCTCGACCGCCGCGGCGTAGAAGGGATCCTCGTAGAGGTCCTCGAAGATGGCGGTGACCGCTTCTTGGAAGTAGGCGAGGAGCCCGCTGGAG
>CASFWS010000148.1 GCA_949298295.1 uncultured Bacillota bacterium
GAAAAGAAAGCCGAGCCCGTCAAGTCCTGCCAACCCGCGCACGAAAAGGCCGCCTACGCCCACGACGTCCTCCTCCCGGCCATGGGGAAGCTCCGCTCTCCCCTCGACCGCCTCGAGCTCCTCGTCGACAAGCGGCAATGGCCGCTCCCTAGCTACGGCGACCTCCTCTTCCACACCGTATAAGGAAGTACGAAAACCGGCCATAAGGAAAAGGCCCCTGATCGGAGGCATGAAAATGAAAAACCCGGCACCGGCCGGGAACGCTTGCATTCGTGGTGGCCCAAGGCGGAGTTGAACCGCCGACACGAGGATTTTCAGTCCTCTGCTCTACCAGCTGAGCTATCGGGCCAAGACACTGGCGGATCATACGGGATTCGAACCCGTGGTCTCCTCCGTGACAGGGAGGCATGTTAGGCCGCTACACCAATGATCCAGCGAAGCGCTTGACTATTATCGACAAGCCAAGGGGGAAGCGCAAGCCTTTTTAGGAAAAAAAGAGGCCCGTTTCCGGGCCTCCCCCTTCATAAGCCGATCAATAATTGGTCGCGCGGAGCTCGAAGAAGGCTTGCGGGTGGTTGCAAACCGGGCAGACGAGCGGAGCGTATTTGCCAATCACGATGTGGCCGCAGTTGCGGCACTTCCACACCGCGTCTTCCTTGCCGATGAAGACGACGCCGTTCTTGACGTTATCAAGGAGCTTGAGGTAACGCTGCTCATGCTCTTTCTCGACGGCGCCGACGAGGCGGAACTTCGCGGCGATCTCCGGGAAGCCTTCTTCCTCGGCCGTCTTGGCGAAGCCGTCGTACATGTCGGTCCACTCGTAGTTCTCGCCCTCAGCCGCGGCCTTGAGGTTGTCCGCAGTCGTCGGGATTTCCCCGTCGTGGAGGTACTTGAACCAGAGTTTGGCGTGTTCCTTCTCGTTGAGGGAGGTTTCCATGAAGATGGCCGCGATTTGCTCGTAGCCTTCCTTCTTGGCCTTGCTCGCGAAGTACTCGTACTTGGTGTGGGCTTGGCTCTCGCCGGCAAAGGCGGCTTGGAGATTTTCGTAGGTCTTGGTGCCGACCAGTTTCTTGTAGTCCATTTGTTTATCGATGCTTAGGCATCCTCCTTGCTTTCCTGATTATACGGGTCCTCCTTGGAAGAAGGAAGGGAAACGCGTTCCCGTTCCTTGGGGAGGTAACGGTAGTATTCGGCGTTCTCGAGGGAGGAAGAGGTCTCGACCATGTATTCGTAGCTTTGGTCGCGGAGTTTCTTCGTCCGCTCCCCGAGGGGAAGGTCCATTTCCGGGTAGGCGGCATCGGAAACGTGGATGACGTGGCGTGGAGGAAGGAAGCGGAGGATTTTTCTCCGCTCGAAGGTCGTGCAGACGCTCACGACCGGAAGCCCTTCCTGGGCCGGATAGGTGAAGGATTGCTCCCCGAAGGGGCGGATTCTCGTGCAATAGGGCCAGATGTGGGCCTCCGGGAAGATGAGGATGGCCTCGTGCCGCTTTTTCGAGTAATAGCCGACGGCATCGAAGAAGGGCTTGCGGTGTTCGGGCGAATCGGGGAGGGGGAGCGCTCCGAGGAACATCTCGATCGGCCGAATGATCGGATTGGAAACGGCCTCGACCGAGCAGATGATCCGCGTTCGCTTAGGAAGGGCGAGGAGGATCGGCACGAAGAGGGCATCGGCTGCCGTCGTGTGGTTCCCGTAGACGAAGACGCCCTGCCTCCGGAGTTTGGCCCGCTTCCACTTCTTCTTCCCGACGATCTTCGCCCCGTAGACCAGTTTGACATAAAGCCAGACCAAGGGGGCGGCGATCACGTAGTAAAGGCAGCCGCTCAAAAAGCGGTAAATGATGTTCTTATGGTAGAACTTGAGATTCTTGGGAAGGGGTTTGCGGGCGATTTTGGTGCTCGCGAAATCGTCGTTCAGCTCGTCTTCGTAATAGATCGTCTTGACTGGGTATTCTTTCATTTCCGCTTCTCCGCCGTTTCTTGGATCATCCTTACCATCGCCTCCATGCAGCGGTCGAAGGCAAAGCGCTCGGCATAGTGGGCATAGCTTTCGGCCTGGGCCTTCCGCTCCTCGGGGTGCTCGAACCAGTAATCGATCTTGGCGGCAAGGTCGCGGGGATCGTTGAGGTCAAATAGGCAATGGGGATCGATGGCGAATTCCCTCGTCGCCGAACGGGGCGAGTCATTGATAAGGGGAACAAGGCCCGAGGCGATGGCCTCGAGGCAGGAGATGGCCTCGATCTCGATTTCCGAAGTGTGGACGTAAAGATCGCTCGCGGCAAGGACCTTGGCAAGCTCGGTCCGCTCAAACTGGCGGTAAATCGGGCTGACTCCGTGGCGGCGGGCCGACCGCTTCATTTCCTCGAGACGCGGGCCGCTTCCGGCAAAGTCAACCTTGATTTCGTCTTTATGGCGCGATCGCGACCAAGCCTCGATGAGGATGGTTTGCTTCTTCTC
>CASFWS010000149.1 GCA_949298295.1 uncultured Bacillota bacterium
GGCCACGATCTTCTCGATGAGGCCGTTATCCCCCATCGAGACAATGGAGCCGTCGTCGGAACCCCGGACGACAATATAGGCGCCTTTCCCCATCAGCTTCCGGATCCGGCGGAGGAACTTACCCGGGTTCTTGAGATGATGGAGGACGAGAGAAGCGAAGACAAGGTCGAAGGAGGGGATGCCGTGCTTTTCCATGAGGGCGACGGCTTCCTCCTCGAAATCCTCGCTTTCAAGGTCGAGGTGCTCGTAGGAAATGTTCGCGGCCGCGGAGTGGGCCCGGGCATACTCGAGGCAGGCGTCGCTTCGATCGACGGCTAGGACACGGAGCCGGGGATCGCCTCCGAAGCGGTCCTCGGTCACGAAGCCGTAGGCGCAGCCGGCGTCGAGGACGTTGATTTCCTTTTTGTCAGAGAGGTCGGACAAAGCTTTCTCGATGGCCGGGAGGTCGGCCGGGCGGGTATTGTCGCTCTGGATCTTGAGCCGCCTCAGCTCCTTGGCCGTCGCCGGGTTGTAGGTCGAGGCCCGCTTCCCGGTGACGAGGGACTTCTCGAAGCTTCGTTCCTTCCCGCCCGCGGCCTTCTTGAGGCAATTGACAATGAAGGCGACGATCTTCTCGTGGCCTTCCTCGACCGTGAAGGCCTCGAAGGTCCTTAGCGACCGCGGCAAATCGTTCGTCGAGACGCCGGGCTTGAGATAGGAAACCATCGACTCAGCTTTCTTGATGCCCGAGAGGATGTCGTTATGGAAGGAGTCGCGTTCATAGCTCACCCAGCGGCTTTCGAGGTATTCCTTCTTGCTCGCGACGGCGACGAAGACATCGGCTTCGTCGAGCGCCTCGTCGATGGCTTTCTTGTAGGCCGCTTCCCCGAACTGGAGGAGGCGGACGTTGCTATAGAAGGCGTTGATGCCCCGCTTCGAGAGCTCTTGGAAGAGCTCGGAGGCGATGAGGGCGTCTTCCGTCGGGTCGCCGCGCTCGTCGCTGTTCTTGAAGGAGATGAATACTTCGTACTTTTCGCGTTCCATGTGATGATTGTAACGAAGGCTTCCCGCTGGAAAAAGAGACAGCTTGCTGGCCTAAGGGCCAAGAATCCCGATTGCAGTCAAAAGAAAGGCCTTTTGCCTAGCCTGATATGAACCGTGTCGGCTCTTCCAAAGCCAACAACAACATTGTGGCCTTTTTACGCTAAGCATCGTCCATTCAAAAGAAAGGAGGCTCTCGGAAACGAGGGTCTCCTTTTCCTTTGGTGTCTAGAGTTCTTGGCCCAAGAGGAAGTCGAGGGCATTGATGGTTCTTATGCCATCGTGGTCGGGGGCAAAGAACTCGTCGAGGGTAATGATGAATTTGGGGTAATTGTCCTTGGTCTCCTTCAAGGGCCGAAGCTCTTGCGCGAGTTTGTCTTGATCGGTAACCGTGACGGCGACCTGCACGTATTTCGTCTCGCCCGCGAGGTCTTTAAGGACGAAGTCGACTTCACGCCCGCCGATTTTCCCGGTCGCGATTTTGTATCTCCGCCGCCGGAGTTCAAGATAGACGAGGTTCTCGAGAATCTCCTGGATCTCCAAGGTCCGGTTTCCGAGGAGATAGTTCTTGAAGCCGAAATCGGTTACGTAATACTTGTTGATGAGTTGAAGGTATTCCTTTCCCGCGAGGTCGAAGCGGTCGGCCTTATAGACGAAGTAGCAGTCTTCCAAGGTATCCAGATAGCTAGCGACGGTGCCATAGGCAACCTTCATCGTGTTGGAATTGATGTAGTCGGACATCCGTTTGGGAGAGGTGAGAGATCCGACATTCGACATGAGAAAGCCAAGAATCCCTTCGACCAGCGCCTTGCTGGCCTTGGAGTTGCGCTTAAGGACGTCTTTCTCGATGATCGTCTTGTAGACGGAGGCGATGTATTCCTCCTGTTCCTTGGAGCCGAGGTCAAAAAGGGTAAGGCCCGGCATCGCGCCATAGGTATAGTAATCGCGGAAAAGGTCCCTTCGGTCCTTGCCGCTCGTCCCGTAATGCGAGCAGTACTCCTGAAAAGACAGGGGCAAGACGTTAATTTCCACGTAACGCCCGGTCAAAACGGTTGCGATTTCCGAAGAAAGGAACCTGGCATTGGAACCGGTTATGTAAATATCGAGGCCTTCCTTCAAAAGGAGGGAGTCCACCACTTCCTCGAAGTCCGGAACGGCTTGGATTTCGTCAAGGAAAACATAAAGCCTTTTCCCGGGGCGGACCTTCGAGGCGACATAGCGATATAGGGAGGCCTTTTCCTTTAAGGCGGCGTTGTCCATGTCCTCGAAGTTGATTGCGACGATGTCTTCGCTCGGAACCCCGCTTTGGCGAAGAAAGTCGATATAGAGTTCGAAAACCTTGGATTTCCCAACGCGCCTTAGCCCCGTCAGGACCTTGATAAGGGGCTTATCCCGGTATTTCTTCAGCCATTCGACATAAAGCGGTCTTTCGTTCATTGAGCGAATAGGAAATCTTTCGCAAACGCTTCCCCCACTAGACTTCTAGTCGTAGTCACTTCGATTCATAACGGGAAACCATTTACCATCGGGCATCTCGCCTTCCGTTTCCCTGCCACCTCGTTGCCATGGAGCAAGAACGACACAAGCTTCTGAGATCGTGGCAAAAGGGACCCCTTCGTGGGAGGGTGGGCGGCTGCCTCAATCCGTTGTGGAGGACGGTTCTTCCTATCTTCGAGTTACTCCCGAGCGAAAGGAAAATAAAATGCCGGCACCGCCGGCATCGTCATTCGTTTGGCTGGGGTGACTGGGATCGAACCAGTGCATGTCGGATTCAGAGTCCGAAGCCTTACCGCTTGGCTACACCCCAAGGCCAAAAAATGATAGTGAAATCTCTTTCCTCGGTCAATAGGGAACCACTTAACTCCATGGGGCCGAAATGGAGGGAGGGACCGCAACGAATCATCTGCAGCCAAGCAGGTGGGATCAGGCAAAAAGGGCCCTTGAAGAGAATCGGGAACCGGCTATCGGCTTAACGGCTGGTCCCTTGCCCCTTTCCAAGACGCTTGCTAGGAACCCTCCCCCAAGGGGATAATCTAGCCATGTCCAAGCTCATCGCCATCGGGGGCGGCTCCGGCTCCGGGAAAAGCACCCTTGCCCGGGCCCTCATGGCCCGCTATCCGGAAGAGATAGCCATCCTTTCCTACGACTGGTACTACAAAGACCGCTCGGGGGAAAGCGAGGAAGAGAAGGCTCGGGCCAACTACGACGAACCGAAGGCCATCGACGTCGAGCGTTTTCTCCTCGATGCCAAGGCCCTGAAAGAGGGGCACGCCATCGAGGCCCCGATCTACGACTTCCAGACCCACGAACGTAAGAAGGCGACCCGCCTCGTCGAACCGCGTCCCTTCATCCTCGTCGACGGGGTCCTCTCCTACCAGGTCCCGAACCCCCGGGGCATCTACGACTTCTACCTATATGTCGATTGCCCGAGCGACATCCGCCTCGCCCGGCGGATCCTCCGGGACGAAGAGGAACGGGGAAGGACTTCCTCGAGCATCGTCCTCCAATACCTCCAGACCGTCCGCCCGATGCACGAACGCTACGTGGAGTCGACGAAAAAGGAGGCCGATTACCTCGTCCATAGCGACCTCCGCCCGACCGACGACGTCGCCCTCGTCGAGGAGATCCACGCTCTCCTCGCCAAATTGGCCTAGCCTTTCTTCGCTACTTCGTTCGCCCCTTCCTCCTCAGAAGGGGTTTTCCTTAAGCCCGGGCGGGGATTTTCCTTCCGCCAAAGAAGGAAAAAGGAAGAGGCGAGGAAAAGGAGGAA
>CASFWS010000150.1 GCA_949298295.1 uncultured Bacillota bacterium
CCCTCCCTTCGCTGGCCATCCACCTGAACCGGGGCGTGAACGAAGGCGCCCATTTCGACCGGAACGGGGAAACCTTTCCTCTTCTTGCCCTCGGAAAGGTCGACTTTCCCTCCTTCCTTGCTGGGGAACTCGGGGTCCAAAAGGAAGACGTCCTCAGCTTCGACCTCTTTTTGTCTAGCCGGGAAAGGCCGGCCAAATGCGGGCTAAACGGGGAATTCCTACTTTCCCCGCGCCTCGATGACCTCGCTTCGGCCTACGCGTCCTTCCTCTCTTTCCTTTCCGCGCGGAAAGAAAAGGACATCCATGTCTTCTATGCCGCGGACAACGAGGAAGTCGGCTCCTTGACCCGCCAGGGGGCGGCCTCGACCTTCCTTAAAGATACCCTCGAGCGGATCGCCGCCTCCTTCTCCTTCGACTTCAAGGCGGCGGTGGCCTCTTCCTTCGCCCTGAGCGTCGATAACGCCCACGCGACCCACCCTAACTTCGCGAAGTTCGCCGATCAGACGAGCCGGGTGTTCCTCGGTAGGGGAATCGCCATCAAAAGCGCGGCCTCCGAGACTTACACGACCAACGCCCTTTCCTTGGCCTTCGTCAAAGCCTTGGCCGAAAAGGAAAAGATTCCCTATCAGGAATTCACGAACCGAAGCGACCTCCGGGGCGGCTCGACCCTCGGGAACCTCTCGACGGCCCAAGTGCCCCTTCTTACCGCCGACATCGGGATTCCCCAGCTGGCAATGCATTCTTCCTCCGAGCTATGCGCGGTGAAAGACATCGATGCGATGGCCGCTTTCCTCAAATCTTTTTATTCCTGCCGCTTCGAGGTGCGGAAGGATGGATATCTCTTCCTAGACTAGGCTTTATCCCCCTCCAGCCAGAGAGGGCACGGCGATTTTCGCAGCCGATTCCTCACGCGGAATCGGCTTTTTCGGAGGGCTTAATTACCAGCGGCCGCGGTGGATCTTCCCTTCCTCGTAACGGCTCGGCCGTTCTTCTTTATGCTCGCCCTTGGTTCCAAAGGAGAGGAGGATGGCCGGGCGATGGCCTTCCGGAATATCGAAAAGCTCCGCAAGACCGGCCTGGAAATCGCTATTTTCGGTAATCCCGGCCCATAAGGAGCCGTAGCCTAGGGCCGTCGCGGCCAAAAGCATGTTCTCGGCGACGGCGGCGACGTCTTGCTCTTGAAATTCCGGGTGCGGGTTCTTCTCCTCATCGATGACGATGAGGACGCTCAAGGGGTTATCGTAGAAAAGGGCGAGGGTCGGCTTGCTCTTCTCGAGGGGACGAAGGACTTCCGGGTCCTCGATGAGAACGAGGTCGTAGGGGCGGCGGTTCATGGCCGAGGGGGCGCTCATCCCGGCTTCGAGGATGCTCCGCTTGTCTTCCTCCTTCATTTCTCCCTTCTCGAACTTCCGGCAGCTGAAGCGGCCGAAGATGGCTTCCAAGGCTTTCATGGGAACTCTCCTTATTCTGACGCCTTTAGTATACTTTCTCTCTCTTCCTTTGGCGCGCCCATTCCCTATAATTGCCTGTGGAGCGTAAAAGATGAAACCTATCCAGATCAGTGCCGAATCGACCATCGACCTGCCCAAGGATCTCTTGGCGGAGTACGACATCAAGACGATTCCCTTCATTCTCATCCTCGGCGACAAGGAAGCCACCGACGGGGAAGTAAGCGGCGACGACCTTTTCGCCTACGTCGAGGCGACGGGGACTCTCCCCCATACCTCGGCCATCAACGTCGAAACCTACCGGACCTATTTCGCCTCCCTCCTCGAGACCTCCGAGAAGGTCATCCACTTCTCCCTTTCGAGCGGGATTACCTCGGCCACCCAGAATGCCATCCTCGCGAGTCAGGAGTTCGAGGGGAGAGTCACCGTCATCGATACCCATAGCCTATCGACCGGTATCGCTCTCCAGGCCATCTACGCCTCGCGCCTAGTCAGGAAGGGGGCTAGCGTCGAGGAAATCGTGAAGAAAGTGCTCGAGCGCCTCCCTTACGACCAGACTTCCTTCGCTCTTGAAAGCGTCGAGTATCTCTATAAGGGCGGCCGCTGCTCGGCCATCGCCCGCCTCGGGGCCAACCTCCTCCGCCTCCGGCCCCAGATCATCATGCATCCGGACACCGGCACCATGAGCGCCGGCAAGAAATTCAAGGGGAAGATGGAGAAGTGGGTCGCCGACTACGTGAGGGCCACCCTCGAGGAATTCCCGAACATCGACCCGGAAATCGGCTTCGTGACCTATTCCTCAGCCGATCCCTCGACCGTCGAGATGGCCAAGAATATGATGCTCGAGGCCGGCTTCAAGACCGTTTACGCGACGAAGGCCGGCGGGACGATTTCCTGCCACTGCGGCCCCCATTGCCTCGGGATCCTCTATTTCTGCGACGGTCCCCATCCCGTCGACTGATAGCGTAAAGGAAAGGCCCTTCCCTCGAGGGGCCG
>CASFWS010000151.1 GCA_949298295.1 uncultured Bacillota bacterium
CGGGGTCTTTTCCCCGGTCCGGCAATCGGTCGAGACAAGGGACATGTAATCGTCTTTGCGGTCGACGCGAAGGCCGCCGAGTTCGCTGAAGGGGGCTTCGTGGGCAGCTTCCATCATCCTGTCCATGTCTTCCTTTCCCGAGGAGCCTTCGAAGTAGATGCTTTCGGCGCCCGTGTAGTGGAAGCCGAAGCGCTTCTCGAGATTCTCGTAAGCCACGTCGAGAGGAATACCCTTCCGATAGTAGTAAAGGGCCATCTCGCTGTACATGAGGATGGCTTGGAGGCCGTCTTTGTCCCGGACGAAGGGGGCGATGAGGCAGCCGTAACTCTCCTCGTAGCCGAAGACGAAGGTCGGCCCGCGGCCGATCTCCTCGTAATGGGCGATGCGGTCCCCGATGTACTTGAAGCCGGTCAGGAAGCTCTCGACCCTCAGCCCATAGCCGCGGGCGACTTTCCGCCCGAGGTCGCTGGTGACGACGGTGTCGTAGACGACGCCGTCAGGAGGGAGGGTCCCCTGCTCCTTCCGGGTCATCAGGATATAATCGAGGAGAAGGGCGGCGCTTTGATTGCCGGTAAAGCGTTCATAGGTGCCGCGGCTCGATAGATAGGCAAGGCCGCAGCGGTCGCCGTCGGGATCGGTCATGACGACGAGGGAGGCACCGGTCGCCTTGGCGAGCTTCAGAGGCTCGATGTAGGCGTCGGCGTTTTCCGGGTTGGGAGAGAGGGTTCCGCCGAAGGAGGGGTCGTGGGTGCATTGCCCTTCGACCTTGATCATTTCGTAGCCGAGGTCGTCGAAGACCCGGACGGCGTTTTCAAGCGAGGCTCCGTGCTGGGGGGTATAGACGATCTTGAAGCCTTTCTTGTCGAGGTCCTTCCGGAGAGCGATGGCCTCGACTTCCCTCACGTAGGCATCGTCGACCTCGGGGCCGAGGACGACCGTCTCAGCGGGGTTCGCGTCTTTGCTCGGCTCGACGGCGAGCTCGTCTTCCATCCCGGCGAGGATTTCCAAAAGGGGAGCGATCTTGGCCGGGGTAAGTTGGCACCCCTTCTCGTCGTAGACCTTGTAGCCGTTGTATTCCTTGGGGTTGTGGCTGGCCGTGACCATGACGCCGCCGGCCGCCCCGAGGTAGCGGACGGCAAAGGAGAGCTCGGGCGTCGGGCGAAGGCCGTCGAAGACGTAGCTCTTGAGGCCCATTTCGTTAAAAATCCGGGCCGCCTCGAGGGTAAACTCCCGGCTCATGTAACGGTTGTCGTGGGAGATGACGACGCCCTTCCCTTTGCTCGAGGGATCCCTCAAAAGGAAAAGGGCAAAGGCGATGGAAGCCTTCTTGACGGTGAAGAGGTTCATCCGGTTGGTGCCGGGCCCGAGGACCCCGCGCATCCCGGCCGTCCCGAAGGCGATGTCGCAATAGAAGGCATCGTCGGCTTCCTTCGCGCCCATTTTGGCAATGATGGCCTTGTCTTCGGCGGAGACTTTTTCCGAGGCGAGCCACCGCCCTTTGTTTTTCTCGACCAACGTTTCCATAGCCTATTCTCCTTTGTTCCTAAGTTCGGCCAGCAGCTCCTCTTCTTTCTGGCTCAGAGGAGAAGCGAAGCTTTGGCCACTCAAGGGCGATAAAATGCCCTTTAATGCGCCGAAAGTCAACTTGTAGGCCCGCAAGAACTGTCCTTTCCAACCGTATCGCTTCTCGAAAAGACGGTTCGTCTCGAAGTCCCCGTACTTCCCGTCCCCGACGATCGGATGCTCGACATGGGCGAGATGGACCCGGATCTGGTGGGTGCGACCGGTGAGGAGCTCGCATTCGACAAGCGAGAAGCCAATGAAGTTCTCGACCGGCCGGACGATGGTCAGGGCCGGCTTGCCGCCGTTGACGATCGAGCAGGCTTCGACGAGGCCCTTCCGGCTGTCTTTCTTAAGGGGGACGCTGATTTCGAGGGAACGTTCGAAGGAGCCTTTCACGAGGGCGAGATAACTCTTCGTGATTTCCTTCCGTTCCTTGAAGACTTCCTCGAGGGCCTTGAGGCCGGAATCGGTCTTGCCGAAGCAGACGAGGCCGGCGGTGTTCCGGTCGAGCCGGTGGGCCGGGGAAGGAACGAAGGTCGGATGCTCGGGATCGAACTCTCCCTTGAAATAAAGATAGTCGAGCACTCTTTGGGCAAGGGTGTTCGTGCTGCCCTTGTTGTCGCCCATCGTGAGTAGGCCGGCCGGCTTATCGACGATGAGGACGTTGCCGTCTTCGTAGGCGATCGGGAGGCCGAGGTCGCGCTTCTCGGCCGGCCGGGGACGGGCGAAGTCGGCCAATTGCTCGTCGGTAAGATAGACGCGAACGGCATCGCCCTCGTGGACGATATCCTCGCGTCTCACCCAATGGCCATTGACCTTGACGTCTTTCTTCCGAAAAGCCTTAAA
>CASFWS010000152.1 GCA_949298295.1 uncultured Bacillota bacterium
TATTCGATTGATGTGTCAGGAGCCGTAAGGCTTCTAAGGTTTATCGGTTTCAGGCAGTTAGGAATGCCGGCAACGGAGAAATCCGTGACAAAGGGAGAGACGTGCCTGAACAACCCTCCTAAAACCGCGGCACCAGACGTCGCTTCCCCCATCGTCGGTTCGCTGGTCTTCAAGAAGCCTCGGCCATTATTCCCGCCGTTCATCTGAAGAAAAGGGCTTATGGGTGATGTTCCTCCGGCGCCTCCAATGAAGATAGATACCGCGCCAGCCTTTTCAAAGAGAAGCCGTTACCTTCCTTTTGTTTTTTTCGCATCCCCCAAAGAAAGAGACACGACACCACAACTTACCCTTGGCAAAGAACCCTAAAGCCGGAGTTCTGTCCAAGGCACACTTGCAAAGGGAAGCAATGCCATTATCCAAACCTTTTAAGAAAGAAGGGATTTCCATAAGGCAACTCCAGAACATTGCAAAAGGGAGCCTTGATTGATCGCTGAAGGCCTCCATAATCGAGGCATGGACCGAAAACGCTGCCGGTGGGTGCCTCTCGACGACCCCATTTACATCGCCTATCACGACGAAGAGTGGGGCCGCCCGGTCAGCGAACGGAAGAAATTGTTCGGGATGCTTGTCCTCGAAGGTTTCCAAGCCGGGCTCAGCTGGCGGACGATCCTTCATAAGCGAGCGGCTTTCGTATCCGCTTTCGAGGGCTTCGATCCTGACATCGTAGCCTCTTTTGGTGAAAAGAAGATCGAAGCGCTTCTTAAAGACGCCGGCATCGTAAGGAACAAGGCCAAGATCCGCGCGGCGGTAGTTAATGCAAAGGCTTTCCTTTCTATTGAAAGGGAGTTCGGGAGCTTCGGTGCCTATCTGGCTGCCCTTGCCCCCGAGCCGATTGTCGAGCGGGGCAAGACGGTCTCTCCCCTTGCGGAAAGGATCTCCTCCGATTTGCGAAAGCGCGGGATGAGGTTTGTCGGCCCAACGATCGTCTATTCCTATCTCCAGGCTATTGGCATCGTCTTTTCCCACGACGAAGAGTGCTTTCTTTCGCGCTGATGCGGGCAGAGAGAAAGAGGTGGTGGTCTAGGAAGCCATTTTCTCTTGATGCCCGAAGGCTGAAGGTTTCGGTAGAAGGCTTTTGGAACCCCCCTGGACAAATGACGTCACGCCTAACGAAAGGAATTTAGACTTCATTCATTGACGTTAAACAAAAGCGAAAGCGATAGGGCTTGATGCGGTTAAGAGCCAACGGTTTTTGAGACGGGGCGACGGCATGGCAAAGGGCGACGGTTAGGTAGGGGGGTCTAGCACGGATAAGGTAAAAAAAGGCCGCAGCCAAGCCAATATAAAGAAGAGGAAAAGGGGAAGCGATCATGTGCTTGGCCCTTGTAAGACACCAAAGCGGTTGCTAATATACGACCGGCAGAAGATCCCGGAAGGGCTCTGCTACATGCTTTTAAAGGTCAGGCGACCGCGAAAGCGGCCGCCTTTTCTTAGGAGGAAAGGCTATCGAAAAGGAAGAAGAACTGCGGTCGAAGCTCGCTTCGGCCCTCCGGGAAAAAGGCTATGAGCTTTATTCGCTTCGCCTGAGGAAGAACCCGGCCACCCTCGAGGTCGTCATCGACCGCGAGGAACCCATTTCCCTCGAGAACATCGTGGAGGCCAGCGGCCTCGTCGATGCCATCGTCGACCCGGTCGATCCCTTCGACGGCCCCTATACCTTGGACGTCAGTTCCCTCGGGGCTGAGAAGCCGATTCCCGTCGAGAAGCTCGAAAAAGCCCGGGGGAAGAAGTGCTACCTGCACCTCTCCCATCCCTTCGAGGGCGAAAACGAGCTGACCGGCCTCATTGAGGATGTCGACGAGGAAAGCGTGAAGCTCATCCTGACGAACAAGGGAAGAAAGAAGAAAGTCGAATTGGAACGTCGTTACGTCGACCGCGCCCACCTCGCGGTCTAAAGAGGATAGAAAGATGAATTACCAGGAATTCCTAAACGCGGCCAAGCTGGTCGCCGAGAAGAACGACCCCACGGTAGCCGCCATAGCGAGCGAGGAGTGCGCGAAGCTCTATTCCCTCGAGGTGCTCGACAGGCGCATCAACGCCGCGAGCGTCAACACCACGCGTTTCGCCGCGTTCAGCCGCTCGCTCAATCCCGATCCGCCGAGGCGCAACATGGACAGGCACTTCATACTGATGTTCACCGTGAAGAACGAGGCGGGCTCGCTTGCCAAGACGCTGAACATCATCGGTGCGCACGGCTACAACATGAGCTGTCTCCGCTCGCGTCCGATGAAGGAACTGATGTGGAACTACTATTTCTATATCGAGCTGGACGGCAATGTCGACACTTCCGAGGGAAGGAGCATGATGCTGGAACTCGGAACGATCTGCGACAAGCTCAAACTCGTAGGC
>CASFWS010000153.1 GCA_949298295.1 uncultured Bacillota bacterium
CTCCTCCATGACCTCGGGAAGTGCATCGAGCTTTCCGGGCCCGTTGCGACCGAGTACACCCTCGAGGGAAAGCTCCTCGGCCATATCAACATCATGGCCGGGATCGTCCGCGAAGAGGCCGCTCGCCTGAAGATCGGAGGCGAGACCCCCGACCTTCTTGCCCACATGATCCTTTCCCATCACGGAAAGCCGGAATTCGGAAGCCCGGTCCTTCCCCTTACGAGGGAAGCCATGGCCCTTTCGATGATCGATGACTTCGATGCCAAGATGAACATGCTCGACAAAGCCCTCGAAGGAACGAAGCCCGGCAACTGGACCGAACGGATCTTCGCCCTCGACAACCGTTCGTTCTATAAGCCGAAGCGGGGATAGCCCTTAGGCAAATGAAAAGCCGGTTTCCGATGGGAGACCGGCTTTTTGCATAGGTTTTTGTCTATTTGAGTCCCTGGGAAATATCCTTAGCAAGGGCCGGGAGGTTGAGGGTGGAAGAATCCATGGCTTTCATCTCGAGCTGGAAGCCGCCTTCCCCGCGGACATAGCGGGGAATGACATGGACATGGAAGTGGGGGACGCTTTGCCCGGCCATTTCCCCGACGTTGGTGAGGATATTGATGCCTTTGGCGCCAAGAACGGCGATTTCGGCTTGGCCAATCCGTTGGGCGACGTCCATCACTTTGTGGAGGAGGTCTTTGGGGACCGAGAGGAAATCCTGGTAATGGGCCTTCGGGATGACGAGGCAGTGCCCCTTGGCAACCGGGGAGACGTCAAGGATGGCGACGACCTCGTCGTCTTCATAGACCTTGCTCGAGGGGAGTTCCCCTTCGACGATGCGGCAGAATACGTCTTTCATGGCTTTCTCCTAAAGGAAAGGGGCAGGTTGCCCTGCCCCCATTATATTCCTTCTTCCTCAGTCGTAGATGTCCGGGAAGGTCGAGACGAAGTAGTCGTAGACATAGGTGTCGTGGAAGATGACGCCCATGAGCTCGACGTAGTAGGCATTGCTCGACGAGGTCCAGGTATCGCTCGAGGAGAGGAGGTAGCCGATCGTCCGGAGAACATAGTCAGCGAAGCTCGAAGTTTCCTCGGCGTGGGCCGGGAGCTCATCGTAGTACTGGTCGCCGTAGCTCTCGTTGACCTTGGCCCGCTTCACCGCCTCCTCGACGACGGTGATGTAGTAGGTGCCGTCGGAGAGGTAGATGTAGGGGTACTCGTTCGAGGTGTCGTAGGTCTCCGGGAGAAGATAATAGTTGCCGTTGCGGTAATAGCCGTAGTCGAGGTCGGCATTTTCGTACTTCCCATCGACGTAGGACACGCTGTCGACTTCGTTGGCGACCCGGGTGTCGAAGAGGACGCTCGAGAGCGGGTAGCTGTCGTCCATGGCGGAGGAGTTGGCATACCAGCCGTTGGTCGTGTGGTCTTCGGCCTGAAGGGTGTTCGTCTTGATGTCGAAGCCGGTTTGGACGCTATAGGCGCCGCTGTTGGTGAAGTCGCTCCGGACGCTCGTGTCGTCGAGGAAGCGGTTGTTCCAGACGGCCGTGCCGCCATCCATCGTGATGAGCTTTTGGAGATTGTCGAGGATGGTGCCAAGAGCCGAGGGGCTGTAATACTCGATGGTATCTTGGCTCCACGGGAGGGTAATGGTCTTCAGACCGCCGCGGTCGGCGTTGTCCCAGCCGGCCTCGTCGTAGATGTTCCGGGCCATTTCCATCGTCTCGGCGTCCCACGTCTCGTAGGAGAAGTCGTAGCCTTGGTAGAGGGCATCGAGGAAGTTGAGGTCGTACTTTTCGACATCGGCGCTCGAATTCTCGATGACGAGCTTGCTATAGGCCGTGAGAAGGTCGCTTACGGCGCCCGGATAAGCGGTGGACTCCGGAAGGGCGATGTAGCTGACTTCCCGGGCCGAGGAAAGCTCGAGGGTCGAGCGGTTGACCGTGTAGAGATATTCGACGGTCAGCTCGTTCCGGTAGATATCCGGAAGGACGGTCGCGTCGATGTAGTTCTCGTAGGTGCCGAAGATGTCCTTGAAGTAGGCATTGGCGATGTCCCCGTCGTGGTCTTTGTTGCCGCCGTCGAGGATGCGCGTGGCGCTAGGATCCTCGTCGATGGCATCGGTCAGGACGTAGGTGCCGAGGATCTGGGTGTAATCCTCGTTATAGGGAGCAATGCCGTTCTCTTCTTGGGCCAGGTCGTAGTAACTGGCGATCTGGGCATCGTAGAACTTCTTCTCGACGAAGCGGGAACGGTCCTGATAGGTCGTGTCGTTCACGTAGCCGAGGAAGACGGTCCGGATGCGGAAGAGGACATCCTGGTAGAAGGAGACGACTTTGCTGCTGACCCCATGGCCTTCGGCATCATGGTAGGCCGGGTAGG
>CASFWS010000154.1 GCA_949298295.1 uncultured Bacillota bacterium
GGTAGGTGAAGTAGGCCGAGGCGTTCACGTATTTCTTCGTCTTGGCCCAGATTTCCGGCTCGTGCTCCTGCACCCAGTTGGCATACGAACGGGCCCGGTTCAGCTTCACCGTCTCGGTCATCCCGACCAAGGCAAAAAGGAAGCGGTCGATAAGCGGAAGCTTCTTTTTGCAAGTGGCCAGCCGTTGATCGAGCCAGATGATCATCGGGCGGACCGGCTGCATGTTCTCGTCGAGAAGGACGCAAGAGTCCCGGAAGCAGTCGATGGTCGCCACCGTTACCTTTTTGAGGAGGTCGCCGTGGCTCGCGCTTAGCCGCTTGGCGGCGCGGCAAAGGCATTCGTAGTAGTAATCCGGGCGTTGCTCGGCATAGTTCGGAAGAGGGCTTACGTAAGGGGGATCGTAGTCTTCTTTTTCAAAGGCGATGACCGACCCGGTCTGGTCAAAGATGGCCACTTTGACGCTTTGGGTTCCGAAGTCGATCGTCAAAACCAATTGGGAATCGTTCATGACAGGGGCATTGTAACACTTCGCTTGCGACACAAAAGGAGCAATTGGCCGCGCGATTTCCTTGTTTCCATAACTACCGAAACTCGTTGCGGCAAATAGGTGCCTAGCCGGGAAATCTCCTCCAAAAAGGAATCCTCTTTTCTAGAAACTCATTCCGGATAAACGAAATTCTCGTAGGTGACGAGGTCAGTGTAGGGAGATATGCTCCTCAAGGCTTCCAAACTCCGAATCGTCCAAGTATTGACGAGGCGCCCTTTCTTCCGATAGGCAAAGACTTTCTTGTCGAGGAGGAGCCGCTGGTCAAGGTCGAGGGAATCGAAGAAGTTCCTGAGGCCAAGGGTCCACTTCTTTTCGAGACAGACGAGAAGCGAAAGATGGAACCCGCTCTTACTTCCAAAGAAAAGGAGAGCCCGCGGGTCAAAAGAAATGATGATGGCTTTCCTTGGGTCAACCCGCCCTTGAAGGGCGGCCCGGGCCGCGCGGGAAAGGGCCTTGATTGCCCGGTTGCTGCCGTGCGCCTTGAGCTCAATTACCACCGGGACCCGCCCGTCGTTTAGGCTCAGCACCTCCTCGAGGGTCGGTATCTCCTCCCCGTCGAGAAGGCGGTAATCCGTCTTCAGCTCGGCGAGGGTCTTTTCCTCTACGATTCCTTCCTTCCCGGTCACGCGCTTCAGTTCCGCGTCGTGGATGACGACCAATTGCCCGTCCTTGGTCAAATGGATATCGAATTCAAAGGCCTTGTCATGCGCAATGGCATTCCGGAAGGCTTCGAGGCCGTTTTCCGTCCGGGTTTCGTCATGAAGCCCACGGTGGGCAATCCCCCTCTGGAAGCGGGGATCGAGGAAACTTTTCCAGTCTTTCTTCATAGGCAAAGTCTAGGCCAAAAAGAGAGCGTTCGGGAGTGCCGGCACGCCATAAGGCTCAACGAGCGTTACCAACCATCAAGCAAGCAGGCGGCCAAATGCTTTAAGCAGCCATTGGCCGAGCGTTCGCGCTATTTGGGCGGGACACGAAAAAAGCCCCTCTGTTTTTGGAACAATCAAGGGGCTTTTGCGCTTCTTTTCGCTACTTTGGCCTAGATAATGGCGCCAGAATCAATAGGCGAGCGGCCAATAGATGGCGATTTCGAAATATCCGGAATCTTCGTAATAAGCGACACTGACAGCTATATCGGCGTTATCGGGAGAAACATACCAATACTCTTCCGCATCGTAGGTCCAGCCCTCCGCTAGAAGTTGGGCTTCGTAGGACTCCGTGCAGTCGACCGTCGTGTAGCAGTTGAGATAGAGCATTCCGTATTCGGCGAACATGTCGTCAATCATGTAGCCGGTAAACTCGCCTTCGGGTGCCGGGATATCGATTCCGGTATAACCGTATTCGGCAAGGAGCGCGGCAAGTTCTTCGGCCGGGAATTCGTCCAATACCGGCGCCGGGGCGGCTTGGATGATGATTTGCGTTCCTTGGCCCTCGTAATATTCCGCATAGACAGCGACGGCACCCGTCGGATCGATATAGACTTCGTTCTCGGCATCGTAGGTCCAGCCATCCGCCTCGAGAGCGGCGTAATAAGTGTCGACTCCGTCAATGCCGCCGCAGAGAACATAGGCAATTCCTAAAAAGCCCAAGTAATCAGTATTGACCTCGTAGTACTCGGCTCCTTCGAGAACCGGGAGCTCGACGCCGGTGGCATCGAGGGCAGTGAGGATCTCATTGACCGAAGCCGTCGGCCATTCGGTGGACGGGGCGGGCAGTATGATGATGTAGAAGACGGAATACTCCGTGTCGTACCCCATGGCGAGGAAAACAGTCCCGGTCGAATCGACATAGCCCGAAAGG
>CASFWS010000155.1 GCA_949298295.1 uncultured Bacillota bacterium
GCTATGGTCGTAGACCCGGAGGCGGAGGACCGGGAAGCCGGTCTTGCTCTTTGCTAAGCCATAGGTCAGGAAGTCGCCTTTGGAGAGGGAATTCTTGGGCGAGCCTAGGCGATAAACGCATTGGGAAACATAGTCGCTCGGAGCCACCTCCCAGTCTTTCTTTTCGTACATCCCAAGGAACGGCGCGTGCATCGAGCGGTCGTCCCAGACCGGAAGGGAAGGATCGTTCTCGAAGCGTCCGCCTTCAAGAAGAGTGCCAACGTGGCGATCGTAACGCGGATAGTGGGTCCGCCGCTCATGGAGGCTCCTTTCCTCGACAGGAGCAAGGGCCTCGCTCGGAAGATCGATGGCCATGCCCGGGGTCCGGAAGACCTTGTAGGCATCATAATCCATCCGGTAAGACTCGGAGAAAGCCCGCTGATAGGAGAAGCGAGCGACCTTCTGGAGGCGGAAAGGCGAGACGCAAACGCGGTCATCCGTCGAGGTTTTGCGGAGGATATTTCCCCGTTCGTCGTAGATTCGATAGAAAAGGAAGGGCTTTTCGTCCACCCGTTCGTAGCCTTTCGCGTTGCTTCCGGTCAGGAAGACGGAAAGGCGCCGCGGGCCACTTCCCTTGAGCAGGGCCGCGTCGACGTAGAAGCGTCCCTTGGCTCCCCGCTCGGGGCCATAGAGG
This sequence comes from uncultured Bacillota bacterium, assembly GCA_949298295.1. Taxonomy (GTDB): domain Bacteria; phylum Bacillota_I; class Bacilli_A; order RFN20; family CAG-826; genus UBA4951. The sequence continues at coordinate 674 of CASFWS010000155.1, forward strand.
AGGAAATCCCCGTTGAGGAAGCACTGGTATTCGCTCGCGCCGGCGATTTCCAGAAGGCGGGCGTCGGACGGGAGGTCGATGGCCATGGCCAGCGACCCATTCATCGTGTCTTCAATCGAAGCCGGATAGTAGCCCCGTTCCTTTCTTTCCCCTGCTTGGAAGGGCCGGAAATGCTCGAAGGTCGCCGCGTCGCTCTTCGCGATGGCAAGGGCAAGCTGCTCTTCGTTACGGATGGTCCAAGAAAGGACCTTCCCGCCCTTCGCGCGGTAGTTCACGATCTTCGGATCGTCGAGGAGTGGATAGGCGACGTCGAGGAAGTCGAACTTGGCAAAATCGTTCTCGCTCATCTGTGTGAGTTCGTCGCCGCCGATGAGAGCCGATATCGGCTCGCGGCCCCGGCCATAGGCCAGGAGGGCATCCTGATTGAAGGAAATGATCGCCGCCGGTCCTTGGTAGGAAGTCAGGGCGGCTTTGACCTTATGGGCCAATTCGGGTCCGTTGCCCTTGTAAGCCTTGAGCTCGATGACGATCGGCACCGCTCCGCCGACCATGGATAGAAGTTCCTGGAGGGTCAATAGAGGCGCCCCGTCGGGGAGGCGGTAACGGGAAATCTCCGCTTCGGTCAGGTCTTCGATCACGCCTTTTTCGCCGGCTTGGTAAATGAGGTCGTGGTCGTGGTTAAGATAAAGCTTCCCATCCCTCGAAAGATGGACATCGGTCTCAAAGGGATAGCCCCACTCCTTGGCGAGGCGGAAAGCCAACGGGGAATTCTGATAGGCCAAGGGACCATGGAGCCCTCGATGGGCCACCCCGCGTTCCCGGAAGATATCGAACAGTCGCTGAACGTCCATAACGTTCCTCCCTTACCCTTAGTATAGGAATTTGCCCCGGCGGACAAAGAGGGGCGCGCGAAGACGAAAAGTGAGCAAATCCGCGCGCGAGCGAGCAAGACGCAAGGAAAAGCGTCCGGCTAAGCGAAAAAAGGGGGAGCCGGTACGCCCGGCCTCATCTATAATCACCTTCGGAGGAACTATCATGGCAAACAAGAAAACGACAACCGCCAAATCGAACCGCGTCCGCCTGGTGAGCTTGGCCCAGATCATGTTTTTGATCGCCGGCCTCTGCCTGCTCGTCAAGTACATCCTGCAGAACCCGATCAGCACCGCCGGCGTCTTCCAGTTCGTCGGCTCCCTCATCGTCACTATCATCCTCGTAGGCTTCTATGTCCTATTCGTCTTCGGGCTTCCCGGCTACAACGGGGCTTGGAAGACCCTGGCTCCGGTCGTCTTGATCCTCGCCATCTGCGGGCAATACACCCTCGACTTTGGGAACGCCGACGTCAACTCGGCCATCGGGAGCATCGCCTCGATCGTCTGGGTCGTCATTCTCGTATCCCTCTTCGTCTTCGTCTTCATCCACAAGAAATGGCTCGGGATGACGGCCTCGGTCGCCTCGCTCGTCTACGGCCTTTTGATCATCGTCTCCTACATCGTCACGGCCATCATCGCGGCCGTCGATGGGCAGGGATGGAACTTCATGACCTTCCTTCAGGCCGTCCTTCTGGCCGCCGGATTGCTCCTAGAAGGAGCCGGCCTCTGGATCGGCTTACGGAACCGCGACTGGATCGCCTAACGCCTAACCTTCAAGATGCTTAAAACTCCCCG
>CASFWS010000156.1 GCA_949298295.1 uncultured Bacillota bacterium
GGAAACCCCTTTCCCCCTTTTTGTATCTCATGACACATTCAAGCTTGAATTGCGGCGAATATTTCATAAAAAATGCCCCTCCTCCTGTGTCCAGGATTCAGGGCACGCATCACTTAGCCCGCTTTTCTCAATGCCGCTTGGCCGCGAGGTCAGCCTGATAGGCCATGTAGATCAGGTAGCCGCCGTCGAGGGAAAAGGCGTCGTAGCCTTCGTTCATGAGGAGGCGGGCCGCGAGGTAGCTCCGGAGGCCGCTCAGGCAGTGGAGGTAGACTTTCTTCCCGCTCGGGATTTCCTGGAGACGTTCCCGGAGCTCGTCGAGGGGGATGTTCTTGAACCCTTCGATATGGCCGGAGCGGTATTCCTCTTCCGTCCGGACGTCGAGGAGGCTGATTGATCCGTCCCGGGGAAGCGCATCGACCTCGTCGTAATGGAAGGTCTTGAGGAGGCCGCCCTCGAGGTTCTCGGCCACTAAGCCGAGCATGTTGACCGGGTCCTTGGCCGATCCGAAGGGCGGGGCATAGGCGAGGTCGAGGTCTTTCAGGTCGCTTGCTTTGAGGCCGGCCTTCATGGCCGTCGCGATGACGTCGATCCGCTTGTCGACCCCCGACGGTCCGAGGGCCTCGGCCCCGAGGATTTTCTGGCTCCCTTCTTCATAAACGAGCTTCAAGACCATGGCCGCAGCCCCGGGGTAATAGGAAGCGTGGTCGGAAGGGGCAAGGAGGACGCTCCGGGCTTTGATGCCCCGGCGGAGAGCCTCCTTTTCCCCAATCCCGACCATCCCGACGGAAAGGGAAAAGACTTTGAGGATCGAGGTGCCGAGGGCCCCATGGTAAACGCTTTCCCGCCCGGCGATATTCTCGGCGACGATTCTCCCTTCCTTATTGGCCGGCCCGGCCAGCGCGACCATCTGGCGTTCCCCGGTCGCCTCGTTAAGAATGGCCACGGCATCGCCGGCCGCGTAGATAAAGGGATCGCTCGTCCTCAGGTGCTCGTCGACGAGAATGGCTCCCCGCGGGGTAAGCTCCAAGCCGGCCGCCGCGGCGAGCCCGGCGTCGGGTTTGACCCCGATGGCGAAGAGGACGAAGTCGTAGCCGGCGTCCTTCCCTTCCTTGGTCTTGACGGAGACCTTTCCGTTCTCTTCGACAAAGCCTTGGACCTCGGCCCCGAGGTGGAGATGGACCCCGTTCTTCCTCAGCTCATGGTGGACGAAGGAGACGACTTCCGGGTCGTAATTAGGGAGGACTTGGGGCAGAAGCTGGTAGAGGTGGACCTCCTTCCCGAGGCCGACGAGGTTCTCGGCCGCCTCGAGGCCGATGAAGCCGCCCCCGACGACGGCGACCTTCTTTCCCTCAAGGGCCCTTTCCTTGATGGCCCGGGCGTCCTCGATACTCCGGAGGGTCATGACCTTTTGGAGGTCGATGCCCTCCATCTTCGGCTTCAGGGGCTTCGAGCCGGTCGCAAGGACGAGGATATCGTAGGAGTCGCGGAAAAGGCGGCCGCTTCCTAGGTCTTTTACCTCGACTTCCTTCTTCGAACGGTCGATCGAAACGACCTCGTGCTCGGTCTTGACGTCGATATCGAAGCGCTTCTTGAAAAGCTCCGGGGTTACGAGGAGGAGATCGGCCTCGTCCCTTATGAGGTCCCCGATGTAGTAGGGGAGCCCGCAATTGGCGAAGGAGACGTGCTTCCCCTTCTCGTAGACGGTAATCTTAGCCCGCTCGTCGAGGCGCCTTAGCCGGGCGGCGGCGCTTCCCCCGGCGGCCACCCCGCCGACGATGATGACTTTCATATTTGTCCCTCCCTTTCTTCTCTAGGCTAAGGGAAGGGCCTATCCGAAGGCAAAGAAGACGCTCGAAGGCGGGTAGGGCTACCCGAAAAGGGGAGGCTGGTTTACAATCCCCCCATGGAACAAAAAGAAGGCACCGAGGCGGCTATCCATCGCCGCGTTTTCTTTTCCTACGGATGGGATTACCTTTCCTTTTTCCCGAAGCGGGTCGTCAACGACCTCAAGAAGGAAGGGCACGAGGTCTACTTCGACCAGGACATGGGCAAGGGCGCCCATTTCGACGACTGGATCCAGGAAAGCATCGCCCATAGCGACGTCGTCCTCTATTTCATGTCGCGCCACTCGACCCGGCGCCCCGATTCGGTCTGCCTCGACGAGATCGCCTACGCAAGGAGCATCAACCTCCCGGTCGTTCCCGTCCTCATCGAGGACGCGGCCCCGCCCTTCCTCGTCTCCCGGATCAACTGGCTCGATGCCCGGGATGCCATCGACCCGGTCAACGGCCTCGTCATCGAGGCCCGTTACCAAGGGAAG
>CASFWS010000157.1 GCA_949298295.1 uncultured Bacillota bacterium
GCAATGGTGTCGGCGTTGGTGTTGAGCAGCGTGCCGTTGCCGTCGTGCGTCAATGGGGCCAGCACAGGCGTAACGCCGGCGTTTACAAGGCCAGAGAGCCTTTCTGCGTCCACCTTGTCCACGTCGCCTACGAAGCCGTAGTCTACCTTGCCTGCTGCGCGGCGGTGGGAGAGCATTACGTTGCAGTCGGCTCCCGTTATGCCGAGCGCGCAAACGCCCATGGCGTTGAGTTTTGCCACTATGTTTTTGTTTACCAGCCCGGCATATACCATGGTGACGACCTTTAGCATGCTTTCGTCGGTAATGCGCCGGCCTTCGACCATGCGGGTTTCTATTCCCAGCCTTGCGGCTATGTCGGTGGCCGTTCTTCCGCCTCCGTGTACGAGGATTTTGTTGCCTTCCATCGAGGAAGTGACGTCGACGAGGCGGCTGCCGTCGGATAGATCCATGCCCTTGACGCCGGCCGCCGTCCGGCCCATCGGGCGGACGTCGCCTTCTTCGAAGCTCACGACCTTCCCGTTGGTGGCTGCCAGCGAGACGATGGCCGTCCCGTTGGTCCGCTTAACGTCGAGGAGGGCATCACCTTCCTTGAGGGAAAGAGCCCGTTTGCCGTTTTGGTGGATCGAGGCGAATTCGGATAACGAAGTCCGCTTGACCACGCCTTGGACGGTCGTGAAGAAGAGATAATTGTCGGCCGGATAGTCGTCGCAAGGAACGATGGAGACGACCTTTTCGTCCTGCTCGAGGTTCAAGAGGTTGATGGCCGGTATGCCGCGCCCGTCGCGGGCGCCGTCGGGAATCATGTAGCCCCGGAGGCGGTAAACGATCCCGTAACTCGAGAAGAAGAGGATGTCGGTATGGGTCTTGGCCCGGAGCATGATGGAAACCATGTCGCCGGCCGTCGTCGAGATGCCCTTGACCCCGCGTCCGCCCCGATTCTGGGTCCGGAACGTCTGGTCGTTCATCCGCTTGATATAGCCGTTCTTGGTAAGAACGATGATGATGTCTTCCTGCGGGAGGAGGTCTTCGTTATCGATATTCGCCGCCTCGTCGCTGATTTCGGTAAGGCGCTTGTCGCCGAAGCGCTCCTTGATCTCGAGGAGTTCGGAAACCATGAGCTCGACGATGTTGGCCTCGCTCGAAAGGAGGCGGTTGTACTCGGCAACGTTCTTCTGGAGCTCGGCGTGCTCGGCCCGGAGTTTTTCCTGCTCGAGGCCTTGGAGGCGCCGGAGGGTCATCGCCAAAATGGCAGCCGTCTGCTCGGGGGTAAGGCCAAAAGCGTCGTGAAGGCGGGCCGTCGACTCTTCGTCGTTGCTCGAATCGCGGATGATGTGGATCACCTCATCGATGTTGTCGTGGGCCAAGATGAGGCCTTGGACGATGTGGTCGCGGTCGCTATCGCGCTTGAGGAGGAAGTTGGTCCGACGGTTCAAGACCAAGACCTGGAAGCGGATGTAGTTCTGCAGCAATTCCTTCATCGGGAGGATCTTCGGCTCGCCTTCGACAAGGCAAAGGTTGATGACGCCGAAATTGATCTGCAGCTGGGTGTGCTTAAGAAGATTGTTGGCCACGACCTCCGGCATGAAGTCGCGCTTCACTTCGATGACCACCCGAATGCCCTCTTTGTTCGATTCGTCGCGGATGTCGCTAATGCCGTCGACGACCTTGTCGCGGACAAGGGTGGCCATGTTTTCGATCATCGAGGCCTTGTTGACCTGGTAGGGGATTTCGGAAACGATGATCCGGGAACGCCCGGCGCTCTCTTCCTCGATTTCGTATTTCGAGCGGATGGTCACCGACCCCGTGCCTTTTTCGAAGTAGTCGAGAATGCCTTGGCGCCCGAGAATGACCCCGCCGGTCGGGAAATCGGGCCCGTGGATGTAGTTCTGCATGAGCTCGACGGGGGTGAGGTCAGGGTTGTGGGCAAGGGCCACGACCGCGTCGATGGCCTCGCTCAGGTTGTGGGGCGGCATGTTGGTCGCCATGCCGACGGCGATGCCTTCCGATCCATTGACCACGAGGTTCGGGAAACGGGAGGGGAGGACGCTCGGCTCCTTTTCGGTGCCGTCGTAGTTGGAAACGAAATCGACCGTGTCCTTATCGAGGTCGCGGACCATTTCGACCGAAAGGCGGTTCATCCGCGCCTCGGTATAACGCATGGCGGCCGGGGCGTCGCCGTCGACCGAGCCGAAGTTCCCGTGCCCGTCGACGAGGGTGTAGCGCATCGAGAAGGGCTGGGCGAGGCGAACGAGGGTCATGTAGATGGCGCTATCGCCGTGGGGGTGGTACTTGCCCATGACGTCGCCGACGATG
>CASFWS010000158.1 GCA_949298295.1 uncultured Bacillota bacterium
CAAGGAACTAGCCTCGGCCAAGGTCTACCGCCTCGTTCAAGAAGGCGGGGCCAATCCAACCGAGGAAACTTCGATCTCCGCCCGGGCCACCACCTATGAGGCGACGATCAACCTCGCGGCCGACGAAACCCTCCCGACGACCGGCAAGGTCGTGACCAACCTCGACGCCATCCGCGATGCCGCGGTCGTCTGGGACGAAGAAGAGGCTGCCGCCTGCGTCGAAGTCGGGAAATACGTCGTCCATGGCCTCCTCGACGGCCGTTACGAGGTCACCCTCAACGCCGAGTGCATCGAAAACTACATCGTCGATCCCGGCTTCGAGCTGCAGGGCGGGAACGACTCCGTGAAGGATCCTTGGACCATCCGGAGCGTCACTCCCGAGGGAGCCAAGGTCGTGAAGCTCGACCGGAAGAGCGACACCCGGACCGGCACGACCGACCTCAACTGGTACTACGGGTCCGGGGACTTCTCCTTCGACTTCTACCAAACCATCGAGAACATGCCGGCAGGAACCTACGACCTCACCACCTACCTGCTCGCTCCGAGCCAGAGCGACTTCGCCCAGGAGCTCACCCTTTACGTGAGCATCGACGGGACGGAGACGACGCTCGACCTCTCGCCTCTCTGCGTCGGCTGGGGAAGAGGCTATCAGGAAGCCAACCTCCTCGGGCTCGAAATCGCGGAGGGAGCCACGATCGAAGTCGGGATCCGCGGCGAGTGCGCGAGCGCGGCTTGGGCCCATAACGACGACTGGAAACTCGTCAGGAGATAAACATGGCAAAACCCTTCATCCTCAACCTCGTCCACCGTCTCGAGCTTTCGCCGGAGTATTCCCAGAAGACGAACGGGGCGGGGGGGAAGGAGGACGCCTTCACCGGCGCCCTCACCTCCGAATCGGTTGAGATCTTCAAGACGCAGCAGCGCCTCGCCCACCTCAACGGGCTGAAGACGACGATTCAATTGACCTATGCCTCCCTCTTCTCCGACGAATGCCTGGCCCTCGCCAAAGAAGACCACGAGAAGTACGGGGACGAGATCAGCCTCTCCCTCCTCGGCCTTCCCTGCCCCGAGTTCAAAAGCAAGTACAAGACCAAGGACTTCTGCATCTGGATGTTCTCCGAGGAGGACAAGCGGGAGATCATCGACGACGTCTTTGCCCTCTTCAAGAAGAAGCTCGGCTTCTATCCCCATAGCACCGGAAGCTATTACCTCGATGCCTATTGCCTCAACTACATCCACGCGAAGTACCCCTCGGTGAAGGCGGCGGTGGCCACCTGCTTCGAAGAAGGCCCGAAGGCTTACCACACCTGCAACAACTCCTGGTACACCTTCCTCGACGGCGGTCCTTGGAACCCGTGGATCCCGAGCAAGGAAAACACCCATTGCCCGGCCTCCGACGCGGAAGACGACTGCGGCATCGTCTGCATTCCCCACCTTTCGCGGGACGTCATGGCCTGCTTCGACGGGAACGGCAGCAACTTCGGCACCCATCCCCAGAACGTCCTTCGCGGGATGATCTACGACGACAAGCGCCGGATTCCTTACCTCTACAACCTCATCGACCAGTACCGCCACCTTGGGAAGTGGAACCGCTACGCCTACAACATGATGTTCGTCGGGCCGGGCTGGATGAACCGCTCGGGCCGCTGGGAGGTTCCTTACGAGGGCCTCTACAAGAGCTACGAGGACGCGATGCGTTACTACGGCAAGCTCAAGAAGGAAGGGCTTCTTATCGACATGACGATGGAGGAGTTTGCCTCCTTCTACCGGGAAGGCCTCGATTACCAAGAGCCGGAACGCTGCCTTTGGAAAGACATCCTCTACGGATCGAGCAAGCAGTACTTCTGGTATCTCGACCCCCATTTCCGGACCTGCCTCGACATGAACCAGGGCGGGGCGATGATCGACCTTCGGCCTTACGCGGCCAAGCTCCCTTGGAAGGTCGGGATCGGGACCCGCTCGGTCTACGATGCCAGCTATCCTTACCTCATCCAAGCTAACTACCGGGCCGGCTACTTCACTCATTATGCCGGGGAAGGGACCGTCAAATCCTACAAGGTCAAGCACGGCAGCGAGGCCTACGACGGCTGCCTCCAGCGGACGATGGCCCGCTGCGAGGTCCTGCCGAACGGGGACACCCTTCTTACCCTCGACCCGGTGACCTTCGTCTTCTCCGACCTCCGCTGCGAGATCGTTTCCCGTTTCCTTTTCAAGAAAGAAGAGACGCCGTTTGTCATGGAGTTGCCGGTCTATCATGTACCACACGTTAAAAGCCTGATTATCCAGACCTGGCAGCGTCTG
>CASFWS010000159.1 GCA_949298295.1 uncultured Bacillota bacterium
CCGAGGAGCCCGAGCGGTTCAAGTCGAGGACGTTTTCCCGCATGGCCTTGCGGGCGGAGGCGGGTTTTCCCCCTTGAAGCTCGCATTGGGCAAGGAGGAACCTCGCGTTGCAGATGCCGCCGAGGTAGCCGACTTCCTGCTGGGCGCGCAGGGCGAGGCGGGCGTAGCTTTCGGCCTCCTTTTCTCTCTTGCCGCGGTAGGCGATGTTCCCAAGCTCGAGATAAGCTTTCCCGAGCTCGAGCTTGTAGCCGTGCCCCTCGGCCTGCTCGACGGCCCTAAGAAGGAGGGCTTCGGCCTCCTTCGGGGGCACGACGGTCGCAAGGGAGTTGAGGCTTTCGACGATAGCGTACATCTTCCCCATCTCGCGGGCGATCCTTAAAGCCTCCTCGTAGTGGGAACGGGCTTCCTTGTCCTTCTTCATCGCGTGGTAGATGTGCCCGAGGACCCGTTCGCGGGCGAAATTCCCCTCGTCGTTTCCTTTGTCGAGGCGGAGGGAGGAGGCGATTTCGAGAGCTTCCTCGTAGCGACCGAAGACGAAGTAGAGGTCGCTGATCTTGATCGAGGACATGTAGCAGGCGAACTGGTCCTGCCCTTTCGAAAGGGAACGGCTCTTCTCATAAAGGGCGAGGGCTTCCTCGTACTTGCCTAGCTCCCGGCTCGCCTCGGCCCGGTAGTAGTAATAGTCGGCCTTGACCTCGCCCGGAGCGCCAAGGAAGGGGTCTTCCGGGGTGGCATAGGCATCCTCGATCCTTACCTCCATCCGGCTTTTGACGAGGGAAGCATAAGGGAGGACCCATTCGTGCCCGGGGAAGGTGGCCATCAAATAGCCGATTCCTTCCTCCAGCTCGTCATAGACCCCGTACTCGACGAAGGAGCGGACGATTTCCCGGAGCGGGAAGCTCTCTTCGAGGCTACCGAGCCCTTCCATGAGGAAGCGGAAGATGTCGTCGAAGCGGGAAGGGTCCTCAGCCGTCCGCGAGAGGAAAAGGGAAAGGGAATCGACGAGGCCTTCGTGGCCGGGGAAGGGGGCCTTGAGGAGGCGGTAGATCCCTTCGTAGTCCCCTTCCTCGAAAAGGTGCTCGATCCCGTAGCGCCGGAAATAGGGATCGAAGAGGAAGGCGGAAAGGTTCTTCGAGAGGTAATCGGCGATGAGGCGGTTCCCGGCTTCCCTCGAGACGTAATAGCGGTTGGCCGGGTCGCTCAGCCAGTCGCCGAGGGATTTGTGGTAAAGGAAGGGCCTATCGTCCTCGAGGACGATGAGGGTCTTGAACTTCTTGACGAGGGCGTAGAGCTCGTCTTTGCTCATCCCGAGCACCTTGGCAAGGCGCGGGATCGAAAGGGGCTCCTTGAGGGCGAGGAGGAGGGAGAGGAAGCGCTTGGCCTCGCCCTCGAAGCCGTCCTTCCCGAAGGAGGAACGGAACGACTGGGCGAAGACGGCGTTCATCCCCCCGCGGAAGGCATCGAGGTCGAGGGCGCGGCCCCGCGAGAGCTCGAAGAAGGTCTTCACGAGGAGGAAGTTTCCCTGGGCGAGGGCGACGATTTCCTTTAGCTGCTCCTCGCTTACCGAAACCTTCAGCTGCTTGGAGAGGAGATGGACGTAGCCCTCCATGTCGCTTTCCTTCGAGAGGAGGTCGTAGCGCTTGGCGAAGGACATCCCGTAGTCGACCGAGGAGCCGCTCCTGGAGGTGACGAGGATCTTCATCCAGCGCGGGAGGGAGGGGATGTTCTCGAAGAGGGCGAGGCCGATCTCGGCGATGTCGGCGTCGTGGCATTCGTCGAGGCCGTCGATGATGAATAGGAGGCTCGTCTCCGGGGAAAGCCCCTTGAGGGAGCGGACAAACAAATCGTAGAAGGCCTTGGAAACCTCGCCTTTCTCAAGGGAAGAGAAGTCGACGTTTTCCTCGAGGGCGACCCCGTAGGAAGGGAAGCGGACGGAGAGGCTATAGGCAAGGTCCTTCAGGATGAGAATGGGGTCGAGGCTTTTCTCGTCGCGCCTTAGGCAGAAATGGATCCCGACGACCCGGGGGTCCTCGTTAGCGAGGTGGCTTGAAAGGTAGCTCTTCCCGCTTCCGGGGGCGGCGACGAGCCACATGAGGCGGCTGAGGGGGTCTTCCATCCAAGCCTCGTAGGCTTTCATGAAGTCGGGCCGCGGGGCGAAGAAGCCGCCGGGGGCGAGGGTCTTAGAAAGTTCCGAGGAAGGGTCTTGCGGGGATAGCTTCTTCTTGAGGTCGAGGGAAACCCCGCTTGCGTCCTCGTCGGAAAGCCCCCTTTCAAGGGAGGAAAGGATGACCTTGA
>CASFWS010000160.1 GCA_949298295.1 uncultured Bacillota bacterium
GGAAAGAAGGCGGTCCAGCCGCTCCATTTTCCGGGCCGTCTCAACCGCCGGGTTCCGGAAGTAGGCTAGAAGAAGGGGCTCTTCCTGGAGGGAAGCGGCAAAGGAGCGAAGGGAGGCGTAGGCCTCCTCTTCCTTGCCCCGCTCCTTCGCATAGCGGTAAAGGGCCGCGCCCGAGGCGTGGGAAAGGCTATTCCTCATCATGGCTGAGCTCCTCGGCCACGGCGGCCCGAATGGCCGCGTCTTCTTTCGCGCTGAGGCTCCGCCCAAGAGCTTTCTTCGCCGAGGCCGTCGCCGTCATGACGATGGCCTCCTTCATCTCGCCCTCGGCTTTCTTCTTGGCCTCGGCAATGTCCTTCTCGGCGTCGAGTTTCAAGGCGCGGGCCTGGCTTTCGGCCTCGTCGACGATGGCCGCCGCCCGCCGTCCGGCATCTTCCTTGCTCGTGGCGATGATCTTGTTTCCTTCTTCCCGAGCCTCGGCGATGATCGAGTCCTTCTGGCGGAGGGTCTTCTCGACTTCTTCCTTTCCCCGCTCGGCCGACCGGATGTTCCCTTCGATATAGTCCTTCCGGGCCTTTACGAACTTCTTCACCGGCTTGTAGGCGATGAAATAAAGGGCCACGAAAAGGACGGCGAGGGCCGCGAGGTTGATGAGGAAGCTCCAGAGGTTGGGGACGAGCTTCCCGATGAAATCGCCCGCATCGAACGGGGTGTCATCGAGGAAGAGAGGCATCGCCTACGCTCTCCCGCCGAGGACGAAGATGATGAGGATGGCGACGACGAGGGTGTAAATGGCCGTCGATTCGTCGAGGGCGACGGCGAGGACCATCGTCGACTGGAGCTTCTTCTGCATCTCGGGCTGCCGGGCCATGGCCTTGATGGCCGACGAGCAAATAATGGCTTCCCCGATGGCCGATAGGCATCCGAGGCCGACGGCAATCGCCGCGGCGATCGCGATAATACCCAAATCTGTCATAACTACCTCCTTTGGGCCACCTTCCCCTAGCTAGCTTCCGGGGCCTGCCGTTCATGGTCGAGAAGGGCCGGGGAGCTATCCTCGCTCACCGGGCGCTCGGCCGCGATCCAGACGGCGTTCAGGGAACAGAAGACGAGCGTCTGTACCCCGCCGGAAAAGAGGGAAAAGTACAAATTGAGGATCCCCATCGGGATCGGGGCGAGCCAAATCTGGGTCCACACCGTCGATTGGTCGGGATCCCAAAGCGGGAAGTAATGGGCCTGCGCCATGGCGGTAAGGCTCCCGAAAAGGACGCCCGAGAGGTTCGAAAGTGCCCACTGAACGATCCCGATGATGATGGTTCCGGAAAGGGCGTTGCCGAATAGACGCATCGTCGTCGAGAGAATCGGGCTCCACATCGTGATGAGGTTCACCGGCAAAAAGACGGCAATCGGCTCGACGTAGCGATGGAAATAGCTCCACCGGCTCCACTTCAGGCCCTGGTATTGGATGATCGAGAACATGATGATGGCCAGGGACAGGGGCGCGGCCAGCCAGTCGATGATGCTCGGGAGGCCGAGGAGAGAAAAATTGAAAGCGATGAAGAGGTACGCGAAAAGGGTGAAGAAGTAGCCGCCCCACGGCTCGAACACCTGATAGCCCATCGTGTCGACGGCAAAACCGTCGACGAAATTGACGTACTGCTCGGCGTAGAACATGAGGCCGGAGGGCCGCTTTTTGTATTCTTCATTCTTGAGCGCCTTCCTTGCTCGGAACCCGACGACGGCTCCGAGGATCAAGAGCACCGCCATCACGAGGAGGGATGAAACGAGGGCCGGCTCGATTTCAAAGTCGAGCATGTGGGCGACTTTTTCGTCGACGGTGTCGTAGAGGAAGGATGCGTCCATGCTCACTCTTTCTTCGGCGAGGGGGCGCCGCTATCCTCCTTCTCGACCTTGACCTCGATGAAATGGGAGAGAACGGAAACGACGGTAAGGGGGATGAGGCCCCCAAAGGCCGTCCAGAAATTGAAGGCATTGAAGCCGCCGAACCATTCGCTCCGGAAGGTACAAATGCCTGAGACGATGAGGACAGCGGCATAAAGGAGGATGCGGACGAAATTGAAGCCGACGGCCATAAGGAGGCTGCCGGACGGGATGTCCCCCTTCCGAAGGATGGCCCGGGCCCCGAAGGTCATGCTCGCGTAGGCCAAAAGGCCCACCGCGCTCCCGAGCAGCCACCCGAGGGCGTAGGCCCCTAGGGGATAGCCGTCATCGGCATGGAAGAAAAAGAGAGGCAGCATCGCCAAAAAGGGGACAATCGTCAAAAAAGC
>CASFWS010000161.1 GCA_949298295.1 uncultured Bacillota bacterium
CTCCGAAGAGGTCGGCATCGGTTAGGAAGCCGAAGCAATAATAGGCGCAATCCTCGTCGTTCACGTCCCAGGCGATGGATTCGCCAGAGGCAAGAAGGGCATCGAAGCTATCGAAGATCGAAGGATCCTCAACCTTGCTCCGGTCGTACATGATCGTCTGCGACTCGGAGGTGATCGGGTAGGCATAGACCTCCCCGTCGATGGTGACGTTGCTTACGATTTCCGGCTCGAAGCAGTTCTTGATTTCCTCGTCGTAGGTGGCCGGGGCGACGAGATTGCTCCGGACGGCCGTCGCAAGGGTGTCCGAGGTGATGGCCGCGATGTCGGGCCCTTCGCCCGACTCGCCGATGGTCAGGAGGTCGCTCACCGCCGCCGCTTCGTTCCGGGCCTCGAAACGGATTTCGATGTCCGGGGCAAGGGGGTAGGCGCGCTTGTAGTCGGCCTTGAAGTACTCGGCGATCGTCTCGAGGGTCGGGATGTTGCTCGCGTCTTCCCAGACGAGGAGGGTCGTCGTGCCGCTCCCGCCGGTCGTGGAGTCAGGGGTGCAGGAAGCGAGGATGGAGGCGGCCGCAAGGACCGGGAAGACGACTTTGATGGCTTTTTTCATGCTAATCTCCTTTCCATCAATTGTTTTTGAATTCGCCGAAGGCGGGGGTGGCCTCGCCTTCGTAATCGAAGAGGATCTGGTTGGCCCACTCGTTCCGGGTCTCCTTGATCTCGGCTTGGCGGACGTAGGCCTGCCCCTCGAGGGAAGCCCAGCCGGCCCCCTTGACCGGGATCCAGGCCGGCTCCCAGTAGTAGACTTCGCTCACGCCGGCTTCCCGCGAGCGCTCGAGGAAGTCATGGACGTAGAGGCGCTGTCCTTCCTTCGTGCACTCGTAGGGAAGGCTTTCCTTCATCTTGGCGGCAACCTCCTCGTTGACGACAAGCTGGGGCGCCTTGGCCCCGCTTTCGTAGTCCGCGAGGGTGAAGGCGAAGCCCGTTTCCATGACGGCGACCTCCTTCTTGAACTTGCACTTCAGATAAGTGGCATTCTCGAAGAAGTTCGCCATGCTCCCGTGCCAATAGGGGTAATAGGAGAGCCCGATGACGTCGTAGGGAACCCCGAGCTCGCTGATTCTGGAGAACCACTCGTCGAGGATGGGGCGGTTGCCGCTATTTTCGAGATGGAGGATGACTCGGGCGTCCGGATAGACGCTTTTGACCGCCGAGGCGCCTTCCTTCAGGAACTCAGCGAGGGCTTCGTAGCCTGTCCGGTTCGGGACCGTTCCGTTCAACTTGGCCAGGGGCCAGAGGAAGCCGTTGGTGATTTCGTTCCCGATCTGGACGCCGTGGACTTCGACCCCGACGTCCTTGAGCGAGAGCAGGGTCTCGGCGGTAAACTTCCGCAAAGCCGCCTTCACCCCTTCCATATCGAGCCCTTCCCAGGCCCGGGGGAGGAATTGCTTCGCCGGGTCGCACCAGAAGTCGCTATAGTGGAAATCGACGACGATGGCGTAGCCGAGTTCCTTGCCCTTGAGGGCGAGCTCGAGGAGCTTCCCGCGGTCGGAGGTCCCGCCGAGGAAGGGGGAGCCGCTTTTCCCGTAGGGGTTGTTCCAGACCCGGAGGCGGAGGTAGTCGACGCCGTTTCGCCGAAAGGCTTCCAGCGGGTCGACCTCGGTGCCGTCGAGGTACCACTTGGCCCCGAAGGCTTTCTCCTCGAGATAGGTGGAAAGATCGACGCCGAGCTTCATTTTTCTTCCCCGCCGTCATAGTCGACGGCTTTAGCGGGCTTGTTGTCCTCCCCGAAATCGAGGACCCGCTTTTCCATCCACTTGTAGCGGAACTTCAGGACTTCGTTGAGGCGAAGGACCTCCTCCTCTCTCCCGTGGAAGCAGCACCGGAGGCAGTAGTACTCCTTCTTTTCCTCGTCGTAGAACATGTCGATGTCGATGTCCCGGATGAAGCACGAGGGGCAGCGGTAATTCAGCTTGCCTTTCTTAGACTGAGCCATGTCCGTAGTTCTCCTTTGCTAACGAATTTCTTGCTGAGGGCAAGGCGGTAACAGGGCGAGAAGGCATAGCCTTCCTCGACGCTTCCGGCAACCTTTTCTTCGCTCCCCATGGCAAGAAGGGTATCGACATCGGGAATTAGAGCCGCGATTTGCGAGGCTTTTTCTTCGTGGAGGGCGCGGCACTTGTAGGCGTAGTTGATTTCCTGGCGGCCGCTAGCGCCATCGCTCATGAGGACGATGCGGCTCATGTCGCTTTGGTATTCGTTGATGCCGAAGGCCCCGGTGAG
>CASFWS010000162.1 GCA_949298295.1 uncultured Bacillota bacterium
CGCTGGGCCTCCATGATTTCCTTGGCCCGGCGTTCGCGCTCGGGCCGCGGAACGATGGGGCGGATGGAGTAGCCCATCGTCCCCTCTTCCCGCGAATAAGGGAAGACCCCGAGGTGATCGAAGCCGATTTCCGAGATAAAGGAGAGGGTTTCGCGGTGGTTTTCGATGCTTTCGCCCGAAAAACCGGCGATGAGGGTCGTCCTTAGGGCGGCCGTCGGCATCAGCTCGCGGATCCGCTTGAATAGACGCGCCATGCTCGCCCGGGTATCCTTCCGGTTCATCTTCCTTAGCACTTCGTCGCTCCCCGACTGGATGGGGATATCGAAGTATTTCTCGATGACCGGGTTATCGCGGACGTAGAGGAGGAATTCCTCGTCGATCTCGTCGGGGTAAAGGTAGAGGAGGCGGATCGAGGGGAAGCCGATGTCGGTGAGGGCTCTAAGGAGGTCGACCATCTTCGGGCGAGAAGGCAAGTCCCCCCCGTAATGCATCGGGTCTTGGCTTACGAGGGCGAGTTCCCGTACCCCCTTCCGGTAAAGGATCTTCCCCTCCTCGACGAGCTCTTCGAGACTCCGGGAACGGTATGGCCCCCGGATGTAGGGAATGGCGCAAAAGGAGCAGTAGTTGCTGCAGCCTTCCGAGATCTTCATGTAAGCGAAGGGAAGGGCCGTCGAAAGCTCGCGATGGAGGGGATCGATTTCCTTCACCGGCTCGGTAAGGAGTTTCCCGACGAGCTCCCCGAAGCGGGGATAGTCGGAAAGGGGGACGAAAAGGTCGACTTCCGGGAGGCTGGCCTTGATTTCCTCGAGGTCTTTATAAAGCAGGCAGCCGGTCACCACGAGCTTCCCGCGGTAAGAGGCCATCTCGAGGATCGTCTCCACCGCCTCTTTCTTGGCGGCATCGATGAAGCCGCAGGTGTTGACGACGATGACGTCGGCCTCGTCGGGGCGGAGGGTGATTTCGAAATTTTCCTTCGGGAAGGCGGCCAAAAGGGTCTCGCTGTCGACGAGGTTCTTGGCGCAGCCGAGGGAAACGAGGCCGACCTTCTTCCTAGAGGCGGCCATGGCGGGCGACCAATGAACGGATGTAAGGGGCCTTGGCCTTCAAGGCGTCGAGGGAAGGAAGGCGGAAGGTCCAGTTGACGCCGTCGACGACCCCGGGCACGTTAATGCGGCTTTCCTTCCCGAGCCCGAGGTAGTCCTGGGCGGAGATGATGGCGTATTTGGCCTCGAGGGAGAAGGCATAGGAGACGAAGCAATCGACGGGTGTCGGTTCATTGAAGCCGCGGGCATGGATCTCGTCGAGCCAGTAGCGCAAATGGTCGGGATGGAGGCTTTCCAGATACGCTTTCATCGGGTCGTTATCGTGGGTCCCGAGGTAGGCGACCATGTTGTTAGCGTCGACTTTCTTCCCCTTGAGGACGTCGTCGAAGGCGAATTCGACAACGTTCATCCCCGGGAAGGCGAAGCGGTCGCGGAGGAGGAGGACCTCGGGGCGGAGGTCGCCGAGGTCCTCGGCGATGATCTCGACGTCCGGGCAGGCCTTAAGGAAGATGTCGAAGAAGGAGTCCGCCGGCCCGAGGATCCATTCGCCCTCGACGGCCGTCGGGCAGGAAGAGGGGATCTTCCAATACGTATCGAAGGCCCGGAAATGGTCGAGGCGGACGATGTCGTAGAGCTCCCCGTTCCGCCGGAGGCGGTCGACGACGAGCTTATAGCCTTCCTTCTTAAGTTTCTCCCAGTCGTAGATCGGGTTTCCCCACCGCTGGCCGGTCGCCGAGAAGTAATCGGGCGGTACCCCAGCGATGAAGGTCGGCTCGAGGGTCGCCGGATCGAGGAGGAACTTGTCGCGGTTCTCGTAGACGTCGGCCGAGTCGTAGCCAACGTAGAAAGGAACGTCACCGACGATCTTTAGGCCATGGGCATGGGCGTATTCCCTAAGGAGCCCCCATTCCCGGTAGAGCTCGTACTGGATCCAAACCTCGAAAAGGCGGCCCGTCCGCTCGGCGCTATTTTGATAAGCCAAGGAGGAGAGGCGGTTCTTCTTCTCTTCCGGCCATTCGGCCCAGGAACGCATCCCCTCGCCCTTCTTGAGGTACATGAAGAGGGCGTAGACCCGGCACCAAGGGTGGTCTTTCACAAAGGCGTTGAGGGTTTTGAGGGCCCCTTCCTTCTTCATGAAGGCCTTGTAGGCTTCCATCAGGTAGGGAGCCTTGTAGGCCTTGGCCTTCTCGTAGTCGACCCGGCTAAGGTCGGTGACCGGCTCGTCCGGGACCTT
>CASFWS010000163.1 GCA_949298295.1 uncultured Bacillota bacterium
AAAAGAAATGTTCAATGCTTCACGCAACGCTCGCGTCCGAAGGTCGCTCGACCGCACGGCCGCTGCTTTCCTTTCTCTCCTGAAAGACGAAGAGTACGTGAAGATTACCGTTTCCCAGCTCTCCAGCCTGGCCGGCATCACGAGAAAGACCTATTACCGGAACTTCCTTTCGATGGACGATGTCGTCGATTATGTCGTCTTCAAGGCTGTCCGCGAATACCTCCGGACGACAGGTTGCACGTCCATCTCGGAGTACCTCGGGCGTTTCTTTGCCTTCTGCCTCGAGCAGCGGGAGATCTTCACTCTCCTCCATAAGCGGGGCCTCTTCGGCCTCCTTTCCTTTGGCCTTTCCCGCTACGTTTCCCGGAGCGCCTACCTCGACAAGGAACTCATCGCCTCCGGTCTCAGCCAGCCGGAAATCGACCTCTTCTGGGGCGCTCTCTTCGGAGCCGAGGTCAATCTCCTTCGCTATTGGATCGAGGAAGATTGGCGCTCGACGCCCGAGGAAATGGCCACGGCTTTGGAGAAAGGATTCAAGAACATCCTGAAAGCCGGCATTTGGGATTGACCAAGCTTTAAGCGAGGGCAGCCGCGCGGCTGCCTTTTCCTTTTGCTCCGACTTATGGCGGCGATGCTACAATCAAGGCATGCTTAGGGGAAAAGAAGCATTGTCCTTCCTTAGGAAGGAAATGGAGGGCCGACCATCGTTGGCTTTTCTCGATGGGGCTGGCATGTCGACTCCCTCGGGAATTCCCGACTTCCGGGGACAAGAGGGACTCGCCCAAGTAGCGAGGCGCTACGGGCTTTCCTACGAAACTCTTCTCTCGATCGGGGAACTCGACGAGGACCCGGCGACCTTCTTCGATTTCTATTGGAACTTCCTGGTCCACGAGGGAGCCATTCCCAACCGCGCCCATCGGGCTGTCGCCTCTTATCGGGGGCCGGTGCGGGTGATTACCCAGAACATCGACGGCCTTCATCAGAAAGCCGGTTCCGAAAAGGTCGTCGAGCTCCACGGCTCCATCCTTCGGAACCATTGCCGCTCCTGCGGGGAAAGCTACGCGCTCGATGAGATTCCCCATCGGGGAATTCCCCGTTGCCCAAAGTGCGGGGGCATCATCCGCCCCGACATTGTCCTTTACGGGGAGGGACTCGACTACGAGGTCCTTGCCGAGGCCGAGCAAATCCTCGAGGAGAGCGAGGTCCTCATCGTTGCCGGGACGAGCCTCCGGGTCTATCCGGCCGCCGGGCTCATCTATTCTTCGAGAGCTCGCGCGAAGATCCTCGTCAATGCCGAGCCGACGCCTCTTGATTCCTTCTTCGACGCCTTCGTTCAGGGGGACGTCGCTTCCATTCTTCCCGAGGTCCTTCAATGAAATACCATTTCCTGCGCCATTTTCTCACCATTACGAAGCACCGGCATCAAGTCATCAGGAACGCCTTCCATTGCGGCATCTTCTTCCATTCCCTTGGCCATGACCTCACCAAATACGGTCCGACCGAGTTCCTCACGAGCGCAAGGTATTACGCCGGGACCCATAGCCCGGTCGACGAGGAGCGGCGGAGCAATTACTATTTTTCGAAGGTCTGCCAGCACCATACCCGGCGAAACAAGCACCATTGGGAATACTGGACCGATTTCTATTGGGGTCGGGTCATCGCTAAGCAAATGCCTTACAAGTACGCCATCGAGTACGTCTGCGACATGCTCAGTGCCTCGAAGACCTACAATCCGAAGAGTTTTTCGGGGGAGACGACCCTTGCCTATTTCGAGGCGAGGAAAGAGCGCTATTACATGGCCTCGGGGACCAAGGAGTTCGTCGAATGGTGCCTGACGCGTTACCGCGATTTCGGCTGGAAAGGCCTCAAGAAGAAAGACACGCTCGCTGCCTATCGGGAAATAAGCGCCAAGCATCCTCTCGTCGAAATCTTCGAGACTTCGTTAGCGAGCGGCGAATTGCCCCCGCTCAAGGGGTAGGCTATAATCCCCGCCGTACGCATATGAAGAACAAGGTTGTGATCATTGGTTGCGGCCGTCTCGGGGCTTCCGTTGCCTCCTATGCCGCTTCCCAGTCGCTCAACGTCATCGTCGTCGATAGCAATCCCGCCGCCTTCGAGCGGCTCGAAGAACCCTTCAGCGGCTTCACGGTAGCCGGGGACGCCACCGATCAGGTCCTCCTCGAGAAAGAAGCCTACATCCAAACGG
>CASFWS010000164.1 GCA_949298295.1 uncultured Bacillota bacterium
CGCCGAGCCGCTCTTCGGCGTACCGGTTGACGATAGCCCCGCCGTAAGAGACGAAGGGCGTCAGCTGCCCGGCCGTCGTCCCGACGGTGAGGGTCGGGAGCTCGGCCACCGCCACGTGGGGATTGGCCTCCGAAATGGCGTAATAGTTGTTCCAGAGGATGGCCGCCCCGAGCTCGCCGTTCCCGAACTCGACGCCGACGGCGAAGTCATCTGAATAGGTCATCCAAAGGTCCAAGTATTCTCGGTAGAGCTCGTCGACCCGCTCGGCGATCTGAACGCCTTTGGTCGAATAGAAATCGCTCCGCTGGATATCGCGGCCCTCATTGTCGACGCCCCTTTGAAGGGTGAGGCCGTGGCCGAGGAAGGGGGCCGCGCCGTACCAGCCGTTGTTCGTGAGCGACCACCAGAAGTTGACCCCGGCGGCCCGGCAGGCATCGAGGATTCCTTCGATGCTCCCCGCCTGCTCTTCGCTCACGTAACGGGTGTCGTAGAAAAGCATGAAGGTGCTGTCGAGCCGGTTTGGATAGGCGTAAAGCTCGCCGCCCACCGAGAAGGCATCGACGGCTTGGTCGACGTCGCTTTCGACGATGGCGTCCCGCTCTTCCGCCGGCACCGGGTCGAGGAACTTGACGCCGTCCTCGATGTAGGTATCGGCCACGAGGCCGATGTCCGCGGCCGAATAAGGATCGGCCCGCATGCGATCCATGATATCGAAAGTGTCGCCGACCGTATCGACCGAGAAGGACCAGTTCTCGTACTCGGGATAGGCTTCCTTGAACCGCTCGGACATGCCGGAGACGAAATCGGCGCTTTCAGTAGGCACCCAGATCCTGACTTCGCCATCTTGATCGCTCACGTTGACGTAGAGAGAAGAGAAATAGCCTTCGTCGACATAGGCCGCGATCGATCCTTCGCCGGCTTTGAGAGGCTTGACCGTAAAGTCCTCAAGGATTTCGAAGGGAACGTTCTCGTCGATGAAGACTTCGGCCAGGTGGACGCTCGTCGGATCGACGCTGAGGGGAATGGGCTTCGGGTCGTCCCTGGTGGTCAAGTCGAGCCGGGCGGCCCTGAAGAAGTTATATGGCGTCGGGGCCATGTCGAGCCGGTAATTGATGGGGACTTCAACGTAGTGGCCATCGCAGACGAAACGCCCCGTTCCTGCCGTATTGTTGTAGTCGAGGGGATAGTAATAGTAGACGTCGCCCTGGCGGTCGATTTCGACGTACTGGCCGTCAGCGCAGACGATGTCGCCTTCGATCCCGACCCGCTTGAATTCGATGCGAATGAGCTGGTTCCGGTAGAGGGGCTCTTCCGGGTAGTCGATGACGTAGAGGCCCGGCTCGGAGGGCATGCTAGCGTTAGGAACGTAGCTTCCCTTGTCCGACCAAGCCCCGTCTTCTTTTACGTAGACGGTGTTGGTCGCGGTGTCGAGGTAGACGTCGCCGTCTTCCCCGAGAGTGGCGGCCGGGGCGCCGACGCCGCTCAGGAAGGCGTCTTCGACGGTGCCGCCACTACAAGCGGCCCCGCTCCCGCCGATGAGGCCGGTGCACCCGCCCAAAAGCAAAGCGAGGCCGCCGAGCAAAAGGATGGTTGTTCGTTTCATGGAGTTCCTCCGTCCATTGTTGTCCTCACATTAACATTCTTTAATATAGACAGAACAATTACATTTGTATACTCAACAATCATGGTTGGCCGTTTATTAAGGCACTATCGGGTTTTTCGGCCGCAGCGATTTCTCTCAATATGAGGCCCTCATACCATAATTAGTCTGAAGTTGGCTAACGGGGTTGCCTTCATGGTTTTCAGCCTTCTTCCTCCCCTTTCCGGAGGAAGGGGAAAAGCGCAAACTATGGCCATGAAAAAGCCCATCCTTCCGCCCGACCACATCGAGGTCCGGGGCGCCCATGTCCATAACCTCAAAGGAGTGGACTCGATATTCCCCTCCATAAGCTTGTCGGCATCGCCGGGGTTTCCGGCTCCGGGAAGTCCTCCTTGGCCCTCGGGGTCCTCTATAGCGAAGGATCAAGGCGCTACCTCGAGGCCCTTTCGACCTACACGCGGCGGCGGATCAGCCAGGAAGGGCGAAGCGACGTCGATCTCGTGCGGAACGTGCCCTCGGCCATCGCCCTCCATCAGCGGCCCAATGTCCCCGGCATCCGCTCGACCTTCGGGACGATGTCGGAATTAAATA
>CASFWS010000165.1 GCA_949298295.1 uncultured Bacillota bacterium
AGCGCGCCTTCAAGTATCCGGAACTCGGGCGGAAGTCGAAGCTCATCTGCATCCCGACCACCTCGGGCACCGGCTCGGAAGTCACTCCGTTCGCCGTCATTAGCGACAAGGCCAATCTCAAGAAGTACCCGCTGACCGACTACTCCCTCACCCCGACGATTGCCATCGTCGACCCGGAGTTCACGACCAACCTTCCGGCCCGCTCGACGGCCGACACCGGGATGGACGTCCTCACCCACGCCATCGAGAGCTATACCTCGGTGATGGCCAGCGACTATACCGACGGCCTCGCCCTTAACGCCATCAAGCTCGTCTTCACCTATCTCCCGCGCGCCGTCAAGGACGGGAAGAACGACCTCGTGGCCCGCGAGAAGATGCATAACGCGGCGACGATCGCCGGCATGGCCTTCGCCAATGCCTTCCTTGGCATCACCCACTCGCTGGCCCATAAGATCGGGGCCGAATACCACACCGTCCACGGCCGGACCTGCGCCATCCTCCTCCCGCACGTCATCCGCTACAACGGCACGATGCCTACCAAGCTCGCCGTCTGGCCGAAGTACGAGGAATACCAGTGCGACCGCAAGTACCTCGATATCTGCAACGTCCTCGGCCTCCCGGCCAAGACGCCGGAAGAGGCGACGGCCGTCCTTGCCGATGCCGTCATGAACCTCTGCAAGGAAATCGGGATCGACATGAACTTCCAGTCCCTCGTCCCCGACGAGAAGGTCTGGGAGTCCCACCTCGAGGAAATCGCCTACTTGGCCTACGAAGACCAGTGCACGCCTTGCAACCCGCGCGAGCCCCTCGTCACCGAGATGATGGACATCATGCGGAAGGCCTATAAGGGGAACTGAAGATGGTTGTCCTATCCATTTGCGTCGGGAGCTCTTGTCACCTCAAGGGCTCCTACGACGTCATCGAGGCGATGCGGAAGCTCATCAAGGAGAAAGGCGTCGCCGACCAAGTCGACCTCAAGGCGGCCTTCTGCCTCGGCAAGTGCGCCTTCGAGGGCGTCTCCATCAAGGTGAACGACAAGATCATCACCGGGGTCACCCCGGAGAAGGTCCCCTCCGTCTTCGAAGAGGAAATCGCCCCTCTCATCGGCAAGTAACGATGGCTGCCCCCGCTCTCGTAAGCCGGCTGAACGACTGCCGGAGTTGCTACAAGTGCATCCGGGCTTGCCCGACCAAAAGCATTTCTTTCAGCGACGGCCACGCCCAGATCGTCCAAAGCGAGTGCGTCTACTGCGGGCGCTGCTACATCGCTTGCCCCCAAGAGTGCAAGATCGTCCGCGACGACCTCTTGGCCGCCAAGCGCCTGGCGATGGAAGGGGCCTCCTACGTTTCGCTGGCTCCCTCCTTTCAGGCCGCCTTCCCCGGCCTTTCCTTCGAAGCCCTCGAGAAGGGCTTTTTGGCTCTCGGCTTCAAAGGGGTCGAGGAAACGGCGGTGGGGGCGACCATCGTCAAGAAGGAGTACGAGCGCCTCGTTAGAGAGGGCAAGGAAGACATCGTCATCTCGACGTGCTGCCATAGCGTCAACCTCCTTGTCGAAAAGCATTTCCCGGCCGCCAAGAAGTACTTGGCTCCGGTCCTTTCCCCGATGCTGGCCCACGGGCTCGACCTCAAGAAGCGCCATCCCGGCGCCAAGGTCGTCTTCGTCGGTCCTTGCATTTCCAAGAAGGACGAAATCGACCGCTACCCCGGCTACGTCGACTGCGTCTTGACCTTCAAAGAGGCCGAGCGTTGGTTCAAGGAGCAGGGGATCGCCCTCGCCGAAGACGGCGGGGTCAAGAAAAAAGAATCCTCCCGGGCCCGCCTTTTCCCCATCGAAGGCGGCATCCTCAAGACGATGGACAAGACGGAAGAGGATGGCTACAGCTACCTAGCCATTTCCGGGATGGAACGCTGCATCGCCGCCCTTGAGGACATCATCGGGGGGCGGGTCCGGAAAAAGGTGTTCATCGAGATGAGCGCCTGCCCGGGCAGCTGCATCGCCGGCCCCCTCGTCGCCAAGACGGAACGGGCTCTTATCAGCGACTACCTGGCCATCGAGGAATCGGCCGGGAAAGACGATTTCAAGGTCGAGGAAATCCCCCTTCCGGAACTCGGGAAGCGCTTTGCCACCCTCGAGGTGAAGCAAACCGAACCGAGCGAAGAACAAATATCTTCCGTCCTCCGGAAGATCGG
>CASFWS010000166.1 GCA_949298295.1 uncultured Bacillota bacterium
GGCGTCGATGCCCGTCTGGACGTCGGGATTGGCAGCCTTGAGGGTCGGCTGGAGGGTCGCATAGACGCTCGCGAGAGCGGCGCCGCCGCCGGCGACGATGCCTTCGGAGACGGCCGCTTTGGTGGCGTTCAGGGCATCCTCGATCCTAAGCTTCTTGTCCTTGAGCTCGCTCTCGGTTATGGCGCCGACCTTGATGACGGCAACCCCGTTGGAGAGCTTGGCGATCCGCTTGGCGAGGTTCTTCTTGTCGTATTCGCTCGTCGCGACGCTCCGCTGGGCTTCGAGCTCGCTGATCCGATCGTTGATGTCCTTCTTGTTCCCAGCTCCGCCGACGATCGTCGTCGCGTCTTTCTTGACGGCGATCTTCTTGGCCCGGCCAAGGTCTTCCATCGTGATGGACTTCAGTTCCATCCCGAGGTCCTTGCTATAGAAGCGGGCGCCAGTGAGGATGGCGATGTCCTGGAGGGCGGCCTTCTGGGCGTCGCCGTATTCCGGGGCCTTCGTCGCGGCGATCTTGAAGGCGCCGCGGAGGGTGTTGAGGACGATCGTCGAGGTGACGTCGGCATCGAGGTCGTCGGCCACGATGAGGAGAGGCTTGTGCGAATCGGCGACGCCTTGGAGCACCGGCAGGATGTCCTGGATGTTGCTGACCTTCATGTCGGTGACGAGGACGAGGGCGTCTTCGAAGTCGGCCGTCATCTTCTCACGATCGGTCACCATGTAGGGGCTGATGTAGCCTTTGTCGTATTCAAGGCCTTGGGAGAGGACGAGCTCGTCTTCGCTCGTCTTGCTCTCGTCGACGGTGATGACCCCGTTCTTGCCGACCTTGTCCATCGCGTCGGCGATGAGATGGCCGATTTCCTCGCTCCCGGCCGAGATGGTCGCGACCGATTCGATGTCGGCGTTCGTCGAGACGTCCTTGCTGATCTTTAGAAGCTCGGCGGCCACCGCTTTCCCGGCCTTTTCCATGCCAGCGCGGACGAAGACGGGGTTGGCCCCTTTCTCGACGGCATTGATGCCGCGATGGATCATGCTTTGGGCGAGGACGGTCGCCGTCGTCGTCCCGTCGCCAGCCTTCTCGTTGGTCTGGTTGGCGACTTCGTAGACGAGCTTGGCGCCCATGTTCTCGACCGGGTCCTTCAGCTCGATTTCCCGGGCGATCGAGACCCCGTCCTCGCAGATCGAGGGCGAGCCGTAGCCCTTGTCGAGGGCGACGTTGCGGCCTTTCGGGCCGAGGGTGAGCTTGACCGTGTCGGCGAGCTGGTCGACCCCTGCGACCATCTTGTCGCGGGCGGTCTTCCCGAAATCGATGTTCTTTGCCATGTTCGAATAGCTTCCTTTCTTTAGTTCAATGCAAGCAGACGAATGCTCAGTCGGTTACGACGCCGAGGATGTCCTCGCTCTTGATGAGGAGGAGGTTCTTGTCCCCGTCCTCGTAATCGGTCCCGGCGTATTCCCGGTAGATGACCTTGTCGCCGACCTTCAGCCCTTCGATGGGGCTAAGCTTCCCGTCTTCCTTCTTCCCCGGGCCGATCGCAACGACACTAGCGAGGTTGCCGGTCTTCTTCTCCGTGGTGAGAATGATGGAGCCGACTTTCTTCTCGGCCTTCACCTTCTCGAGGACGACGTAATCGTTCAGTGGTTTGATCATTACTTCAGTGCCTCCTTATTGGCTACGCAAAGAATATTAGCCGCTAATTTGGCACTGTCAATAGCAGACTGCTAGCAAATTGCACGCCGGGGCGCTTTTCCCTTCCTGGCCGGGAAGAGAAGCCGGCGGATAACACTTCGAAAAGTGGCCCTTCATATAGAAAAAATGACCAAAGGTCCTTTTCTCAGACGTTTCCGTCAATCGCGCTTGGTCGAATCGCGGGAGACGAGCACGGCATCGAAGCGGTAGCTCTTCTCGATGAGGTCGTGGTTCAGGAGGTCGATGAGCATGTACATGCTCCGCCGCCCAACCTCGGCCATGTCGATCTGGAGGGAGGTAAGGGTCGGCCGAACGATGTTGGCGTACTTCGTCCCGACGAGAGAAAGGACCTCGACGTCCTCCGGGACCTTGAGGCCGGAATCGGTGGCCGCGTTCTCGATGGCCGCGGCGATCGAGTCGCGGTAGCAGATGAAGTAGCCCTTGCCTTCCTTGGTGATGACGTCCTTGAAGTCATGGT
>CASFWS010000167.1 GCA_949298295.1 uncultured Bacillota bacterium
TGTTGCGACACGTCGCCGCGGCGCACTTCGAGGATGTCGCCTTCCTCCAGGCCGTCCAGCGCGACCGTGTGCTCGCGGCCGTCGTAGTAGATATAGGTGTCGCGAGTGCTGGCCCCGATCCCGAGGAAGCCGCTATGGCCTTCGGTCACCAGAACGAGGGCGCCGCTCCGGAGGCCGCCGAGGTGGACATAGGCCTCGACGTTGGCTCCTTCGACCCGGATGTCGGCGTCCATGTCGATGTCCCCGGCTTCGATGAGGCCGCCGAGGGCCGTGATGGCGAGCTGGCCGTTTTCGAAGTGGTAGGTCGATAGGGCGGCCGTATCGAGGGCCGTCCCGAGGAAGAGGTCGAGGCTCGAGAAATCCATGAAGGAAGAAGCGTCGATCCCG
Organism: uncultured Bacillota bacterium; assembly: GCA_949298295.1. Lineage (GTDB taxonomy): Bacteria > Bacillota_I > Bacilli_A > RFN20 > CAG-826 > UBA4951. Next base: position 388 of record CASFWS010000167.1, read on the forward strand.
TCGAGGAGGCCGACGTTGCTCTCGGCGTAGGGAACGAGGGCCAAGGTGAGGTCGAGGGTGCTTCCCCCGAGGGAAAGCCCGCCAAGGGAAAGCGAGGATGCCTCGCCGTTCGAATTGAGGGCAATGGATAGTTCGAGTTTGCTATCGACTCCAAGGGTCGTTAGGTCGAGGACAATGCGGATTTCCGAGGGCGTAACCCGAAGGCTATCGACGACATCGAGGCTTGCGACATAGCCGATTTCCCCGGCCATCAGCTTGCTCACGATGGTATCGACCATCATCTCGCGGAGGGGATCGAGGAAGGCGTCGTAGCGTTCGTCCTCGCTATTCAGGAGGCCGGTCGCAAGGTCAATGATGCCCCCGAAGGTCGAGAAGGCCATCTTCCCCTTCATCGTCTCGTTGAATGCGAAGCGGAGATAAGGCTCGGTCCCCGGTTCCTCGATGTTGAGGACGAGGGTGTGGCTACGGTCGACGCTCACGCTCTTCTCGCCAAGGGTCAGCGAGGCCCCGGCTCGGGTCGCCGCCAAGTCGAAGTCGAGGCGGCCGCTCAAGGTGCTCAGGCCGTAGCCGTTCTCGTCGACGAAGGAGCCGCTGATTTCGAAGCCGGCTTGTTTGCTCTTGACGAGGCCTTGGGCCTGCTCGAAGAGAGTCGGGAGGCCGTCGAGGGAATCGTAGGAGGCGAAGTCGACGTCCTTGATCGAGGCATAAGGCGTCGTCTTGAGGGTCAAGTCGATGGCAAAGCCGCCGAAGGAGAGGCCGCTGGCCTCGATCGTCGCCTCGCTCCCGGCGAAGCCTTCCTCGGCCGTCCGGCCGTCGAGGGTCACGGCGATGGCGGCCCCGCTTCCGAGCCCGAGCCCCGAAAGGTCGAGATCGAGGCGGAGCAAATTGTCGTCAAGGACGGTGAAGCCCTTCACGGCATCGATGATCTTTTCGTATTCGCCAGCCGCGATGGCCTTGAGCTGATCGTTGAAGAGGAGGACGTCGAGCAGGCTCGAGGGATCGCTCGGAAGGTCGTCTTGGAAGGTAGCGATGAGGCTATCGAGGGTCAGTGTCGACATCCTGAGCTTCATCGCGTCCCCGTAGGAAAGATAGGCTTTCCCGCCTTCCGACGCTTCTTCGGTCCGATAGCCGAGCTCAAGGGATTGGCTGGCCCCGTTCCCGGCAAGCGATAGCCCGGCGTCGAAGGCACCGCCGAGGATATCGACCTGGCCCTCCATCCCGAGGGTCAAGGAAGAAGTGTCCGGCGAAAGGGCGGCGGCTTCCTCGTTGACGAGGCTGGCCTCGAGCTCGAGGCCGAAGCGCGGGGTCTCGTAGAGGCCGTAAAGGCGTTCGACGAGGCCAAGGCTATTGGCGATGGGCCGATAACCGGCCTCTTCGTAATTGGAGGGAAGGGTGGCCCGGATGGCTTGCTTGCCGTCCCCGACGGAGGAAAGCTGGGCTTTCAAATCGATGTCAAGCCCGCCGATACTTAGATCTTCGGCATAGATGTCGGTCGGGAAATAGGTGAGGTCGGTCGTAAGGTAGACATGGGATGTCGTTCCCTCTTCGAGGAGGAGAGAAATGTCGAAAAGATAGGAATCGGGCAGCTCCTCGATCTCGATTCCCCCGAACATGGCCATGAGAGAAGACAGGTCGAGAGAGCCGCCGAGGAGGCCGAGGATATCCGGCTGCTCGAAGATTTCTTCCCCAAAGATGGCGGTAAGGTGATCCATCGCCGCGTCGGCGCTCGTCTCGTCGCTGTAATACTTGGCGCCGAGAAG
>CASFWS010000168.1 GCA_949298295.1 uncultured Bacillota bacterium
CATGGCTCAATTGACGGTAACCGACTTGGCGAGGTTCCGCGGCTTATCGACGTTCAATCCCCGCCGGAGCGAAAGGAAATAAGAGAGGAGCTGCCCGAAGGCGACTTCCGGGAAGGGGGCGAAATCCCTGTCCACGAAGCGATAGACGAAGGCGTCTCCCTCCTTCGCGCACGTTTCGGCAGCGACGATGTAAGGGGTAGCCCCGCGGGCTTTGAGTTCCTCGACGTTGCTTCTGATCTGTTTGGAAATATCCGGATTCCCGGCGAAGGCGAAGACCGGGGTCCCTTCCTCGATGAGGGCAATCGGACCGTGCTTCAGCTCGCCGCCGGGGTAGGCCTCGCTATGAACATAGGAGATTTCCTTGAGCTTGAGGGAAGATTCCTCGCCGGCGAAGAAGTCCATGCCGCGTCCGACGAAGAAAGCATCGTGGACTTCGACGATTCCTTCGGCCAAGGCGTCGATCTCCTCGCTCCGCTCGACGACGTCGTCGACCGAAGAGGCGGCAGCAAGGAGGCTTTCGGGGACGCTCGCGTCCTCGCTGATGGCCCCGCAAAGGAGCATCATGAGGGCCATTTGCCCAAGGAAAGACTTCGTCGAAGCGACGGCCACCTCAAGGCCGGCCCCGATGTAGAGGACATGGTTGGTTCGCCGGGCGATGGTACTGTCCTTGCTGTTGACGATGCCGAGGGTCTTGGCCCCTTTTTCTATGAGGTCGAGGCAAGAGATGAGGTCGGCCGTCTCCCCGCTTTGGGAAATGAGGACGTAATAGGGGTTCTTGAGGTGCGGATAGACTCCGTGGATCCATTCGCTGGCGATGTAACTCGCGGCCCGGAGCCCGTGCCGGTTGAAGTAAGCCGCGGCCGCCTCCGAGGAATAGTGGCTTGACCCGCAGCCGAGGAAGACGATTTCATCGGCTGCCTTAAGGTCGGAAATGAGCTTCGAATCAAAGAGATAGGTACCTTTTGCCCGGTCGAAGCATGCTTCGACGTTTTTCCTTACGACCCCGGCGCCTTCATGAATCTCCTTCATCATGAAATGGGGGTAACCGGCCAAATCGTAGACGTAGTCTTCCCGGTCCTTCGTGGCAAAGCGGAGGGCAAGGTTTTTTCCGTTCCGATAGGCGACGATGCTGTTCTCGGTCATGTAGCCGTAGGTCCTGTCCTCGAGGGCGGCGAAGTTCGAGCAATAGTCGAGGATTGGGGCGTAGTCGCTTCCGAGGCAATTAAGGCGAGAATCCCCTTGTCCGATGACGAGCGGGGATTTGTTCTTGGCGAAATATAGGCCCTCCTGTCCGGTAAAAAGAATGGCCAAGGCGTAGGAACCGTCGAGTTTTTCCATCGTCTTTCGGATGGAATTGAGCGGGCTTTCCCCCTCTTGGAGGAAATAAGCGATGACCGAGGCGATGACCTCGGTATCGGTGTCGCTTCTAAACTGGCATCCCGTTCCGGCAAGCCAGGCTCTCAGTTCCTTGTAGTTGTCGATGACCCCGTTATGGACAAGATAGACCTTTTTGTCCCAGCTTCTCTGGGGGTGGGCGTTATCGACCGTCACTCCCCCGTGGGTCGCCCACCGGGTATGGGCAATCCCGGCGGTCCCGGCATGGCCGTCGGGAACGATCGAGGCGAGGTTTTCGACACTTCCGACCGCCCGATAAAGAGAAATCTTCCCGTTGTTCCAAAAGGCGAGGCCGGCCGAATCGTAGCCCCGGTAATCCAGTTTCTTAAGACCACCCGTCAAAAAAGACTTGTAGTCAAGGTTTCCGATGGCTCCGACGATACCGCACATGGTTTTCCTCCTAGAAAGCCGAAGCGAGATCGAGGGCTATCCGTTCGGCCTCTTCTTGCGTTAGCGCTTCGACGTAAATCCGGAGCAGGGGTTCGGTCCCGCTCGCTCGCAGGTACAAGCGTCCCCGTCCGGCCAGTTCCTTTTCGCAGGCGTCCTTCTTCGCAAGGAAGAGGGGATTCTTCATTCCTTCCTCGGCAGCCGCGCGATCGGCGAACCGGATGTTGTAAAGATAATGGGGGTAACGGAAAAAAGAAACCGCTTTTTCGAAAGCCTCCCGATCATCGGCAAAGCATTTGACGACCTGCGAGGCCGAGATCATCCCGTCGCCGGTCGGCAAAAGAT
>CASFWS010000169.1 GCA_949298295.1 uncultured Bacillota bacterium
ATCCCTATATCGCCCTAAGTAAGAAAGATGCCCGCCTCTCGATCGAGCGGCGGGCCGGGAAGAAGGGGAAGTTCTACTTCGGCCCCTTCCCTTCCTCCCGCGAGGCCTACCTAACTATCGACCTCCTGAACTCCCTTTACCCGACGAGGAAGTGCGACTCCCTTCCTTCAAGGCCCTGCCTTTATTACCACATGGGGCTTTGCCTCGCCCCTTGCGTCAACAAAGTCGATCCCGCCTCCTACGAGGAACTGTATTCGAAGATCAAGAGCTTCCTCGACGGGAACGTCCAAGACGTCCTCGCCGAACTGACGGAAAAAATGGAAAAGGCTGCCTCCCGCCTCGAATTCGAGGAAGCGGGGCGTTACAAGAAGACGATCGAGGCGGTGAAGAACACCGTGAGCCGGCAAACCGTCGAGGTCGAAAGCGACCGGACCGACCGCGACGTCTATGCCTACAAGACCCGGGAAGGCTATCTTTCGATCGCCCGTTTGACCTACCGGAAGGGCCGCCTCCTCGGGAAGAAGAGCTACGTTGTCCCCCTCATGGGCGAGCCGAGCGAGGAAGCGACCTACCATATCCTTTCTCTTTACGAGGAGGAGCCGCTCCCAAGCGAGGTCTCGACGGCGATCGAAGGCTTCGACGAGGCCTTTGCGGCCATCTATCCGGACGGGAAGAGCATCCGCCCGAAGGAAGGGCGGCTCCTCGACCAGATTGCCATTGCCTCCCTCAACGCCCAAAGCGCCCTCGACCACCATTTCGCGACGAAGGGGGCGAGCGAGGAAAGCGAGGCCCTCCTATCCGCCCTCGGGGAGCTCCTTGGGATCGCTCCCCCCTCCTGGATCGAGCTTTTCGATAACTCCCACCTCCAAGGGGAAGAGGCCGTCGCGAGCGAAGTAGCTTTCGTCAACGGCGCCCCGGCCAAACGCCTGTATCGGAAGTTCAAGCTCTCGGAAGAGGTTTCCGGGGACGACGTCGCCTCGATGAAGGAAGCGGTGAAGCGCCGCTACGCCCGCATCAAGGAAGAGGGCGGGCCCTTCCCCGACCTCCTCCTCCTCGACGGGGGTCTCACCCAGGTCCGGGCGGCCGAGGAGGCCCTTAAGGAAGCCGGGGTCGAACTTCCCCATTACGGGCTCTACAAAAACGACCGCCACGAGACAGAAGGCATCGTCGACAAGGAGGGAAAGACCTATCCCTTGGACCGGAAATCGCCCCTCTTCTTCCTCCTCATGCGGATGCAGGACGAAGTCCATCGCTTCGCCATCTCCTTCCACCGGGAACGCCGGGGAAAGGGAATGCTTTCCTCCATCTATGGGGGGATCAAGGGCCTCGGGAAGAAGCGGGAGGCCCTCCTCCGGGAACGCTACCCGACCGTCGAGAGCCTCCGGGCCGTAAGCGCCGAGGAGCTTTCCCAGTTCGTGCCGAAGGATGTGGCCCTTGCCATCAAGGAGCGCTTCCCCTCGAAGTAGTCCTTGCCCTCCTTTGCCGCGAAGGCTTAAAATCCATCGCTGGACGCGCCCGTAGCTCAGCTGGATAGAGCAACAGCCTTCTAAGCTGTGGGCCAGGGGTTCGAGTCCCTTCGGGCGCGCCATAAAGAAAGCATAGGTTTGATACGCTATAGAAGGCTATTCAAACCTTTTTTGTTTCAAAATCAGAAAAATTTAGCAGTAATTTAACATAAATTGAGTATAAACGAATCAACATTCTATCCTCTACTAATGAAGTTTTAACTCGTGATTTCGCATAAAAACCTTTTTATCTTTTTTGAGAAAAACCTCGTTAAAGTTTTATGAAAATATTGAATATAGATTATGACCAAAATGAGCTAATTTTGAGTCACATCTTGACACGTTTAAAGATGATATGTTCTATTACATTAGAATCATGTGTGGAGGTTTAATGTATGAATTTTGTAAGACAACTGATAAGACATATTGGCAGCTGTATTACGGCAGAAAAAGGCAAGCGTATTCTTTACGCCGTTGTTAACATTGTATTTATAGCGATAGCAGTGCTTTCTGGTTGGGGCGTTTTAAAGGCATGGGAAATAATGTTCAGCGAAACCTTTATAGGGGGATTGCTATTATTGATTGTATGCGCTACGTTTGCGATTCTTTTTT
>CASFWS010000170.1 GCA_949298295.1 uncultured Bacillota bacterium
GGATCATCGTCCACCGGGCCAACTGCCCGAATGTCGCCTCGAGCAACCGCCTTCTCCCCGCCAAGTGGCGGGACGACCTCGGAGTGGTCGGAACCTACCCCGTCGACGTCGAGATCTACGCTAACGACCGGCCGAACCTCCTGGCCGACATCCTGGTCACTCTCTCGAGCAAGAACATCGTCTGCAGCGACCTCAAGGCGCATCTGGTCAAGGAGAACATGAACTGCTACGTCGAGATGACGGTCTACGTCTCCGACGCCCTCACCCTCGAGGACGTCTTCCTCGCCCTCAAGGGGGTCCGGGGGGTCTACGACGGGAAGCGGGTCATCCATTAGAAAGGAACACCATGGCATTTCAAAGAGTCAAAGGAACGATGGACGTCTACGGGCACTACGCCCGGGCCAAGGAAAAGGTCTCGAACGTCCTCAAGGGCATGGCCGAGCTTTACCATTTCGCGCCCTTCGAGACGCCGGTCCTCGAGCCGACTTCTCTCTTCGAGCGGGGAAGCGGGGAAACGACCGACATCGTCGAGAAGCAGATGTACACCTTCTTCGACAAGGGCGGGCGGAGCCTCACCCTCCGGCCCGAGTACACGGCCGGGGTCGCCCGGGCCATCGTCGAGAACAAGCTCTACGCGACCGAGGACCTCCCGATCAAGGCCTACTACGAAGGCCCCCTCTTCCGCTACGAGCGGCCGGGGCTAGGAAGATACCGCCAGTTCACCCAGTTCGGGGTCGAGTGCGTCGGGGCCGATAGCCCATGGCTCGACGTTGAAACCCTCCTTTTGGCCGTCGAAAGCCTCTATTACCTCGGCTTCAAGAAGGTGAAAGCCCTCGTCAACTCCCTCGGCGGTAAAGCCTCCCGCGACGCCTACCGGGAGGCCCTAAGGGCCTATTTCGAGCCGCACAAGGACGAGCTCTGCCCCGATTGCCAAAGGCGGCTAGCGACCAACCCCCTCCGCCTCCTCGACTGCAAGGTCGAGCACGACCATGAGCTTGCGAAGGGAGCCCCCTCGATCATCGACTACCTGAGCGAGGAAGACCGTCAGCGCTTCGAGCAGATCGTCCGCTACCTCGACGCCCTCGGCATCGACTACGACGTCGACCCGGGCCTCGTAAGGGGGCTCGACTACTATTCGGGCTTCGTCTTCGAGGTGAAGATCGAAGGGAAGAAGGACTACGGCTCCGTTCTCGGGGGCGGCCATTACGACGACCTCCTAAGCGAAGTCGGGGGTCCGGCCCTCCCGGGAGTCGGCTTCGCCCTCGGCCTCGAGCGCCTGCTCGCCTCCTATATCGACGAGGGCCTCGACGCCGACGCCGATCCAGGGCTCGACGTCTACCTCATGCCGATCGGGAGCGCCGCCTTCGAGCGGAGCTTCGGCCTCCTCGTCGAGACCCGCCTCTCCGGCTATTCGGCCGAGATGCCGAGCAAAGAGGGGAAGCTCTCCTCCTACTTCAAGAAGGCCGAGCGCTCCGGGGCCCGCTACGCCCTCATCTACGGCGACGAAGAGCTCGAGCAGGGCAGAGCCCAGCTCAAGGACCTCGCTAAGAAAGAGCAATCGGAAATCGACTTGACGCGCTTAGCCGAAGAGCTCGACGCCCGCCTCGGGGAAGGAGAAGGACACCATCATGCTGAATAAGGAAGAAGGAACGATGCGGACGGCCCTTGGGGGAGAACTCCGGGCCATGGACGCCGGAAAGGAAGTCGCGCTCGTCGGCTGGGTTGCCGTCAAACGGAACCTCGGGGGGCTTCTTTTCATCGACCTCCGCGACCGCTCGGGCATTTGCCAAGTCCGGGTCGACGAGGGCCTCGATTGCCCGGACATCAGGAACGAATACCTCCTCCGGGTCGTCGGGACGGTAATGCTCAAGCCGACCCCCAACAAGAAGCTCAAGAGCGGGGAAATCGAGGTCGCCGCCTCGAAGATCGAGGTCATCTCGAAAGCCGAGCAGCCGCCATTTATCATCGCCGACGAGACCGATGCCCTCGAGGATACCAGGATGAAGTACCGCTACCTCGACCTCCGGCGGCCTCTGATGCTCGAGCGCCTTCAAAGG
>CASFWS010000171.1 GCA_949298295.1 uncultured Bacillota bacterium
CGCCTTTTTCGCCAGCAAAACGCCCTTGGAAAATCTCCTTTTGCTCCTTGGGAAGAAAGGGTGCGAACGCGCCCTCGCCCTCCTAAGCCGGGTTGGCCTCGAGGGAAAGGAAAGCCAGGAAGCCCTGACCCTTTCCGACGGCGAGAAAGCCCGCCTCTCCCTCGCCGTGGCTCTCAGCAAGGATCCCTCGCTTTCGCTTCGGAAGGAAGAAGCCCGGACGCCTCCTTCCGCCTCGACCCTGCCTCCTACGAAAGCTACCTCGCCTTCTACCGGCAGGAGACGGAAGAAGGGGCCGACCTCGCCCTCTTGGGAAAAGAGGAAGCTCTCAAATCGATCGAGGACGGCAAAGGGCTTCCCTTCGGCGTTCTTCCCTCGCCCTACGGAAAAGCAGAGCCGGTCGGGTGGGGAATCCTCTCCTTCGCCGCCGCGGGCCTCCTCGCCCTGTTTTTATGGCCGGCCCTTGAAGCCCGGCACGAGGCAAGGGGGCAAAGGGCCGCCGCCCGCTTCCTATTCATGCTCGGGGGCGGGCAAACCGACCTCGCCCTTTCCTCCCTCCTCCCCTTCCTCTTGGCTCTCCTCGTCGCTTCTTCCCTTTATCCCTTGGCCCTCATGGTATCCGACGCCCTTTTCCTTCCTCTTTCCTATGGCGGAAGCTATGCCCGGGCGATGGGCCTATCCGCCTACGAGGGAATCCCCAACGTCGCCTTTGCTGCCTATTCCCTTTGGGCCTTGGCTTTGCTCATCCCCCTGTTCATCCGTCTCCTTTCGTCTTTCCTTATGAAGCGACAATATGGCGGGCATGACGCGAAAAAGGGCCCCAAATGATGCGTGCCGCGAATCCTGTAATACAGGGGGACGCGCATCAAAAGGCCCTATTTTCTTGTAACGTTGAACATCGGCTCCCTTTTGACCACTGGATAATCCTCGAGGGAAAACTCGATGAAGGATGGGGCGAACGCAAACCTTTCTTCAGCGGGCCCGTCGGGACAGGGATTCGCCCTCAAGACTTCGGGGAATAAGTTTAGCGTTCCCTTGAGCCAGATTGGCAATGGCTAGAAAGCACCGAGATAGTAGTTCTTCTTCCCCCGGCGGACGATGAGGTATTTGCCGTGCAAGGCCTCGTTTTCCCCGTAAAGGGCGGCTGGATCGCTCGCTTTTTGGCCGTTGACGCTCACCGAGCCCTGGCTAATGAAGGTCCGGGCCTGGGTCTTGCTCGGAGCGGCCCCGACGGCAATGAGGAGGTCGACGAGGCTAAGGCCCGGCTCGACCTTCTTCTTGAGGGAGCCGAGGAGGATTTCGATGTCTTTTTCCCCGAGGCCGGCCACGTTACCGTTGAAAAGGGCATTCGACATCTCGATGGCGTGATTGGCTTCCTTTTCCCCGTGGATGTCCTTCGTCACCTCGTAGGCGAGTTTCTTCTGGGCGATCCGGGCGCCCGGGTTGGCGAGGTGCTCCTTCTCGATTGCCGCAATCTCCTCAAGCGAGAGGAAGGTGAAGACCTTGAGGTAACGGACCGCGTCGTCATCCGGGCAGTTGATGAAGTACTGGTAGAGTTGGTAAGGCGAGGTCAGTTCCGGGTCGAGGAAGAGGGCCCCGTCCTCGCTTTTCCCGAATTTCTTCCCGTCGCTTCGGGTGATGAGGTGGGCGGTCATGACCTCGGCCTTGGCGTTTTCCCCATTGAGCTTCCGGATGAGCTCAAGGCCGGAGGTGAGGTTCCCCCACTGGTCGTTCCCGCCGATCTGGATGGAGACCCCGCGGTCGCGGTTGAGGAGATAGAAGTCGATCGACTGGAGGATCTGGTAGGCGAACTCGGTGAAGGATATCCCCGCCTCGAGGCGCGAGGCGACGATTTCCTTGCTGAGCATGTAGTTGACCGAGAAGAACTTCCCGTAGTCGCGAAGGAAGTCGAGGACGCTCATCGGGGCGATCCAGTCGTAGTTGTTGAGGAGTTCCCCTTTCGAGGGGTCGCTCAAATCGAGGAAGCGCTCGAGCTGGGCCCGGATGCTTTCGGTATTGCCGCGAAGCTGCTCCTTGGTCTGGAGGTTCCGTTCCTT
>CASFWS010000172.1:0-1757 GCA_949298295.1 uncultured Bacillota bacterium
TGATCGATCACGACCGGGCCGACGAGGTGCGCAATCTCTCCTCGTTGTCGGGTGGCGAGACCTTCCTGGTCAGTCTTGGGCTGGCGCTCGGCCTCTCCTCCTTGTCGTCCAGGAATATCCAGATCTCCAACCTGTTTGTGGACGAGGGCTTCGGCACGTTGGATGCCGAGAACCTGAACATCGTGATCGACGCCTTGTCCGGTTTGCGGACGATGCAAGGGAAAAAGGTGGGCGTCATCAGTCATACGCCGGAGATGCGTGAGCGAATCCATACGCAGATCCAGGTGATCAAGGCGGGCGCGAGCGGACGGAGCGAACTCAAGATTGTTGGATAGGCCTGCTCCTGGATTTTCGTATCTTTTTAATGACGGATTGTAATGAAACAATTGGCGGAAGGAGATTGAAAAACGTGCGAAATGGGAAATCCGCCCGGGAATTCCATTTCGCGGCACTCGCGGTCGTATCGGGCTGGAACCAGAGCGCCTTCTCGAAGGCTACCTCGCTTCCGGGCACGGGCTTACCGGAGAAGAAGCCTTCAAGCTCTACGACACCTATGGCTTTCCCCTTGAGCTCACCGTCGAAATCGCCGGCGAAAAGGGGCTCGAAGTCGATACCGCCGGCTTCGAGAGGCTCATGGAAGAGCAGCGGGAGCGGGCAAGGAAGGCCCGCGGGGAGATCGAAAGCTTCCACCGCCAGAGCAAGGATCTCCTCGCCTTCAAGGAGCGGGGGAGCTTTACCTACGAGAGCAAGGCCCTCCAAAGCCGGGCCATCGGCCTTTTTGCCGACGGGGTCCGGGTCAAGGAATTGACCTCCAAGGGCGAGATCGCCTTCCAGGAGACTCCCTTCTACGTCGAAAGCGGGGGCCAGGTTTCCGATATCGGCCTCATCCTTGGGGAGGGAGTTAAGGCCCGGGTCGTCTCGATGGGGAAGACGCCTTCCGGGACGCCCCTCCATCTCGTCGAGCTCGAGGAAGGGAAGCTCGAGGAAGGGAAGGAATACCTCCTTCAGGTCGACGAACTTCGCCGCCGCCTCATCGAGCGGAACCATTCCGCCACCCACCTTCTCCACGCCGCCCTCAGCCGCGTCCTCGGCCACGTCGAGCAGAAAGGCTCCTTCGTCGGGCCCGACTACCTCCGCTTCGACTACGGCTTCGAACGGAAGCCGACCCCCGAGGAACTAAGGGAAATCGAGGCCGAGGTCAATCTCAAAATCGCCGAGGGAATCGAAGAAAAGACCCTCGTCCTTCCGATCGATGAGGCCCGGAAGCTCGGGGCCGAGATGGAATTCGAGGAAAAGTACGGCGACCTCGTAAGGGTCGTCACCTTCGGGACCTACTCCCGGGAGTTCTGCGGGGGGACGCACGTTGCTTCTTCCTCCGATATCGGGACCTTCCTCATCGTTTCGGAATCCTCCATTGCCTCCGGCGTCCGCCGGATCGAAGCCCGGACTTCTCTTTCCGCCTACCGCGAGATGCGCGAGGCAAGGGAACGCATCGAGGCGGCCGCTTCCTTCTTGGGAAGCGATCCTTCCCTTCTCGCCGAGCGGGCGAAGAAGGCCGCCGAGGAACTCGACGCGAAAAGCGCCGCCCTCCGGAAGGCCGAGGAGGCCCTCTCCCGCCTCCAGGGACAGGAAGCGGCGGCGGAAGCTAGCGAAGTTGAGGGCGTCTATTTCCTCTTCGCCCATCTCGAGGGGGCCGACCGGAGCAAGCTCCTCATGGTCGGCGACGCCCTCAAGGCGAATAAGAAGGACTATCTGAT
>CASFWS010000172.1:1805-2689 GCA_949298295.1 uncultured Bacillota bacterium
CCTCGTCGGAGGGGGCAAGGGCTCCTATCCGGCCGTCTGCCTCGCCGGAGGAAAGGCCCCATCCGCTTCCTTGGCCTTCAAGGAAGTATCGCCCCTCCTCCTCGGCGGCGGCGGCGGAAAGCCGGGCATGGCTTCCGGAGCCTTCAAGAGCCTCGAGCGCCTTTCCGAGGCCAAGGCCAAGGCGGAGGCCCTTCTCCGGGCATGAAGGAGAAGGCCATCGGGCTTGACCTAGGGACCTCCTCCCTTGGAATTGCCGTAAGCGACGCCCTCGGGATCGTCCACCCCCGGAAAGCCTTCTTCTTCCCAAGCAAGGCCTACCGGCGGGCGATCGCCCATTTCTACGCCCTCGTCGAGGAGACCGGGGTCAAGGTGGCGGCCCTCGGGCTCCCCCTCAACATGGACGGGAGCGAGGGGCCTTCCGCCCTCCGGAGCCGGAAGTTCAAAGAGATCGTCGAAAAGGAGCGCCCCGACATCGCCATCGTCCTCGTCGACGAGCGCCTAACGACCGTCGAAGCCTACGAAAACCTCCGCAAAGGGGGCATGAAAGCCTCGAAAAAGGACTCTTACATCGATAGCGAATCGGCGGCCATCATCCTCGAAAGCTACCTCAACGGGAAAGGAGAAAGCCATGCTTGAAATCAAGGACCTGCATGTTCATTATGGCGGCATTCACGCTGTGCAGGGAGTCAACATGCACATCCCCCGCGGCCAGATTGTCACCCTGATCGGGGCCAATGGTGCAGGGAAAAGCAGCGTCATCCGGTCCATTTCCGGTCTGGTCAAGGATGTGCGGGGAGAAGTCCTGTACACCCCCGTCAGCAAGGACGGCAAAAAGGAAACCCCACGCCAGCTTCTGAAGCGTCCTCCTGAAGATATGGTTCGTC